>CACYQC010000019.1 GCA_902776395.1 uncultured Lachnospiraceae bacterium | reverse complement strand
CCTTAGTAAGATATATTATGTGTCAGATTATGAGTTTCATGTAGACCCCGACCATCCAGAAGTTGTAGTACGAGTCGGAAACAATAACGATGTTAAATGGTTCTTCAGTGGTTATACTTTTGCCAACCACAATCGTTATGAGGTTCCAGAAAGTCTTAGACAGTATCAACCAAACAATGGTACTGGGCGAATTAGAGTAGATTCTACCCCATATGCTTCAGCTAGTTCTACAGAACCAATAAGTTCAAACTATTTTGTCGGATGGTCTAATTATGATAAAGTTAACCAAATGCGATATTCTAGTATAACGGGTAGTGTATCAATCCTTGATGGTACTGTATATGCTGTAATTGATATTGCTGGAGCAGGACTTATGCTCAGACGTGGCATGGATATGGATAAACTCCTCGAAACTAGCCGTAAAATAGAAAATGGTGAATTTGATGCCAAGGTTAATGTAGATGAGCTAAGACTAGATACACGCGAACTTGGTCAGAGTCTAAATAATCTAGGAGATAGCTTATCAAAAGCCGTTGAATCCTCTCTTAGAGATGAAAGAACTAAGGCTGAACTTATCACGAATGTATCTCATGATATTAAAACTCCACTTACTTCAATTATTAACTACGTTGACCTTCTGAAGAAGGAAGATATTGATAATGAAAAGGCTAAGGAATATATAGATGTACTTGATCAGAAGTCTGAGAGATTAAAACAGCTTATTCTGGACCTCATAGAGGCTTCTAAAACAAGCACTGGAAATGTAGAGCTAGAACTTATGAATATTAACTTTGTAGAGCTTATAAACCAGTGCATGGGTGAACATGAGGATAAGTTTAAGGAGAATAATCTCGAGGTCGTTAAAGGCTTCAAAACAGATAATGCTCTTATAAATGCTGATGGTAGAAGAGTATATAGAATAATTGATAACCTTATGAATAACGTTGCTAAATATGCTAAGCCAGATACCAGAGTATATATGGATATAGATATCATTAATCAGGAGCAGCCGGAAAACGTTAATGTAGAGGGCGAGACTATACCTGGTTCTGTAATATTCAGTATAAAGAATGTCAGTAAGGAGATGCTAAATATTACTCCAGAAGAATTATCAGAGAGATTTGTAAGAGGAGATAGATCTAGAAATACGGAAGGATCCGGCCTCGGACTTTCTATTGCGAAGAACCTTACTGAACTTCAAAAGGGTACATTTGATATAAGTATTGATGGGGATCTTTTCAGAGTAAATGTAAGCTTCCCTTTGGTAGAAAATAACGTAAATTAGCCCCTTAAGAAGCGGTTAAAAAATGAACAAAAAATCAGTCGAAAAATATCAAAAAAACCGCTTGACAAAGTGGGGTGACATAACTATAATAGGAAAAGTGCTGTCGATGGACGGCACTTTTAAACGGGGTCTTAGCTCAGCTGGGAGAGCATCTGCCTTACAAGCAGAGGGTCACAGGTTCGAGCCCTGTAGGCCCCATATTTGGCGGGATAGCTCAGCTGGCTAGAGCATACGGTTCATACCCGTAGTGTCGAGGGTTCAAGTCCCCCTCCCGCTACTTAAAAATGATTATATATTTATACTTGACATGATGAACTCAGAGTTATATAATCACATTCGCTGTTTATGATTAAGCAAGCACCTAAAACGGGGTGTGGCTCAGCTTGGCTAGAGCGCCTGATTTGGGATCAGGAGGTCGCAGGTTCGAATCCTGTCACCCCGACTAAGGATTTTACTTGACATAATCCAAAAAATTATATATCATTTACTAGCCGTAAGGTTTTGTAAAAAATATGCGGGTGTAGTTCAGTGGTAGAACACCAGCCTTCCAAGCTGGATATGTGGGTTCGATTCCCATCACCCGCTTTTAGACTGTCTTATCAGTCAAAAATGTGTCCGTAGCTCAGCTGGATAGAGCAACGGCCTTCTAAGCCGTGGGTCGGGGGTTCGAATCCCTTCGGGCACATTTTAATTTTTTTTAAGAAACATGGTGGGTATGGCGCAGTTGGCTAGCGCGCCAGATTGTGGCTCTGGAGGCCGAGGGTTCAAGTCCCTCTACCCACCCTTTTTTATTTAATAGAGTTATGCTATTATTTAAAAATGCTAGTTACTGCAGCGAATAGCAGTGATAGTGACATTGGGCTATCGCCAAGTGGTAAGGCACAGCACTTTGACTGCTGCATTCGTTGGTTCGAATCCAACTAGCCCAGTACGTGCCACTAGCTCAGTCGGTAGAGCACTTGACTTTTAATCAAGTTGTCGGGGGTTCGATTCCCCCGTGGCACACATACACGCGGATATGGCGGAATTGGCAGACGCGCTAGATTTAGGTTCTAGTGGGGAATCCCGTGCAGGTTCAACTCCTGTTATCCGCACATTAATTAAACGTTTGTCTTAAGTTAGAGACAAACGTTTTTTATTTTTCGTTTATATTTATGCATTTTTGTGTGAATTATATATGAACAAGTGTCATATTTGTTGCTTTTATACAAAAATGATGATAAAATATCTACATATATGGGCAAAGCAGGAGTGATTCTGTGACGCAAAGCTATAGGGCCTGGTTTTCCTTGAGGGTGAGAGCTTAACGAATCAGGTAGCCAGTTGCAAAGTATTACTACTGTTTGGCATAGGTTTTTTTAACCTGCTAAAAAGTAGTTTTTTTATTCTCTATTAATTGCCGATTTACTCGGCGTATGCACTATTTAAGAGGATTTCATTATGGATAAAGGTTTAAGTATTCCTGTCAGCCCAAATGATAGTCGTAAAAACAAAGGTTTTTCGCTGGTTGAGCTGATAATTGTAATAGCTATTATGGCTATTTTGGCGGCTGCTATAGCGCCTGCTCTTATCAGGTATTTAAATAAATCCAGAAAAGCAAGCGATATTGAAACTGCCAGTGTTATTATGGGGGCTGTAAATGCTGCTTATGGTGAGGCATATTCCTTCGAAGGTTCTGAAAATGGAACTGAACAAGATGCTGATCATATTGATCTTGGAGCACTATGTACTACATCCTATGGTTATCAGATAGAGAAGATAGCTATTGCGAAGAATAATGGTACATTTACCAATAATGTTGCTGAACAACAGCATTTTCTGAATCTTATTAGAGAGGATCTAGGTAAGAAGCAGCAGGGTGCGGGAGAGTTCTCTAATCCTAAATGCAAGAGGGATTCAGGTAATGGCGTACCTGAAGGTTTCCTTATAGCAAGGCATATCAATGCTGAAGGTCAGGGAGATAGGTTTGAGGTTTGGATTACAGATTCAAGTGATGCACCTATTTATAGACTTAATCCTGACTGTTGTAAGGAGTACAAATAATATACTAAGAAAGATGATGGGCGTATGGTAAAGGAACTTAAAAAAAATAGGGGCTTTTCTTTAGTAGAGTTAATTATAGTGATTGCAATTTTGGCTATTCTTTCAGCTGCAATTGCTCCAGCACTTATAAGATATATTGAAAAGTCGAGAAAGAAGGTTGATGTTCAGACTGCCGAAATGATATATGATGCGGCTCTTTATGCTCTGGCAAATGGTGATGATTCTGTTTATGAAGGCTGGATGAATACAGGTAGTAATGCAAGTGCGGTTGAATTCACGGATCCAACTACTAAGCACAAGATGAGACCGGTTGCTTGGGCAAGAGGTGTTAAAGTTGGTGAGTGGGAGAATTCACTTTTTAAAACTGTTCATGATATTCAGCAGGAACAGGACTTTTGTGATCAGATGCTGGATGCTCTGGCACAGGATAATGCAAAAGGTAAAGGTATTGGTTGGAAGAAAGGAAAACCAAATGCTTATGATGGTCAGAGCTGCTGTCTATGTCCGTTGAAGTATGGTAAGAAAATGAAGGGTGATATTACAAATAGGGAAGATTATCCTGAGTGTTATATTGTCTGTAGAGATACTGTTACCCAGGATCCTGTTATCTATATCGGGACTAAACATAGTGGCTCTAAACTAGAAGTTTTCTGGAGGATTTTTCCAAATCCTTGTAAAAAGTATCAATAATAATAATTTACTTGATTTATATAAGCATTTTTATTGCTAAATCATACGATTTTTGCTATATTTGTCTGGTGCGTTTATATGCACCAGACTTTTTATTTTGGAGTAAAAACAATGGGAGAAACAGAAAAGAAAGTTCCTTTAATTGAGCTTAAAGGATTAACTAAAAACTTTGAGGATCAGCAGGTTCTTAAGGGAATAGATCTGACTATATATGAGAATGAGTTCCTTACTCTTCTTGGTCCTTCAGGATGCGGTAAAACTACTACTCTTAGAATTATCGCTGGTTTTGAAGAACCTTCAGGTGGAGAGGTGCTCTTTGATGGTATTGATATCACGAAGGTGCCGGCATATAAGAGGGAGGTTAATACTATATTCCAGAAGTATGCGCTTTTCCCTTTTATGAATGTTTATGATAATGTGGCTTTTGGTCTTAAGATAAAGAAGATGGACAAGACTGTAATTGAGCAAAAGGTTACAAATATGCTTGAACTTATGGGTCTTAAGGCGTTCACTAAGAGAGATGTATCAAGTCTTTCTGGTGGACAGCAGCAGAGAGTTGCAATTGCTAGGGCGCTTGTAAATGAGCCCAAGGTTCTTCTCCTGGATGAGCCTCTAGGAGCGCTTGATGCCAAGCTTCGAAAGGATATGCAGACAGAGCTTAAGAAGATACAGAAGGAAGTGGGTATAACCTTTATATTTGTTACTCATGATCAGGAAGAGGCTCTATCTATGTCGGATACAGTAGTTGTTATGAATGAAGGTATCATTCAGCAGGTTGGAACCCCTGAGGATATTTATAATGAGCCTGAGAATAGATTCGTTGCTGATTTCATTGGTGAATCTAATATTATCGAGGCTGTCATGAAGAGAGATCTACTAGTTTCCTTTGATGGTGAAGATTTTGAGTGTGTTGATAAAGGCTTCAAGCTTAATGAGGATGTTGAGGTTGTTATCAGACCTGAGGATATCGATATTGTTAAACCGAAGGATGCAAAGGTTAAAGGGGTCGTTAAATCGATTATATTCAAGGGCGTTCATCATGAGATAGTAGTTGAGACTGAGCATAGAGATTATCTGATTCATACAACGGATTATTATGAACCAGGTCTCAAGGTTGGACTAACCTTCGGACCAGACGAGATACACGTCATGTATCCAATGGAATGGTAGAGTTGAGAGGAAACAAAAATGAAACACTACACAAAAATGGTTAGACCATATCTTATATGGTCCATACTTATCATTATTGTTCCGCTTCTTCTGATTATTCTTTATTCCTTCACAACTAGTGGAAATAGTCTTGTAAACATCAAGTTTACTCTGGATAATTTCAAGAAGATTGGTGAACCTATATATCTAGATGTTTTGGCTAAGTCTTTTAAGCTTGGTCTTATTTCTGTGCTTATATGTCTTGTATTCGGATATATACTTGCGTATTTTATCAGTAGATTTAAGGATTCTACACAGGATATATTAATCCTTCTCGTTACAATACCTATGTGGATCAATACACTGCTTAGAACTTATGCATGGATAAGCCTTCTTTCAGATAATGGTCTAATTAATAAATGCTTATCTTATATGGGGCTGACTCCACAGACTATGATGTATACTGATTTTGCAGTAGTAATGGGGCTTATTAGTGATATTCTGCCATTTATGGTTATTCCTATACATACCTCTATTAGAAAGATTGATAAATCACTTATTGAGGCATCACATGATCTAGGAGCAAATGGATTTCAGACATTTGTACATGTAATACTTAAAATGTCTATCCCTGGAGTTATAAATGGAGTAATGATGACATTTCTTCTTTCTATATCAACCTTTGTCATTCCTAAGCTCCTTGGTGGTGGACAATACATGCTTATTGGAAATCTGATCGAGAACCAGTTTATTTCAGTGGGTAACTGGAACTTTGGTTCGGCTACATCGATTATCCTGACTCTTATTATTCTTATCGGACTTACTATCATGAAGAGATTCGATAAGGAGGAAAAGGAGGATAGGGATGAAAGATAATAAAAAGAATAAGGCTCTATATATAATCTATATAGCCTTGATGTTTGTGTTTTTCTATCTGCCAATCGTTGTAATGATGGTCTTTTCCTTTAATTCTTCAAAGAGTCTTACCAATATGGCAGGCTTTTCCTTTAGATGGTACGGAAGACTGATTTCTGATGGCTCTATAATGAAGGCGGTATATGTATCGCTAACAATAGCAATACTTGCAACTATTATTTCTACCGTTCTTGGAACTATCACAGCTATTGGACTTTCAAAATCTAGGAAAATAGTTAGAGATGTTATACTTAATATTAACAATATTCCGATTATGAATCCGGATATAGTAATGGCAATAAGTCTTATGATTCTTTTCTCATCTATAGTTATGGCTAAGGGTTATCTGACAATGCTCCTTGCTCATATTGCTTTCTGTACACCTTTTGTAATTACTTCAGTATATCCAAAGGTTAGACAGCTGGATCCAAGTATTGCTGACGCTGCTATGGATCTCGGTGCGACTCCATTTGAAGCGCTTATCAAGGTTATTATCCCTATGCTTCGAGATGGAATCTTCGCTGGAATACTTCTTTCCTTTACAATGAGTTTTGATGATTTCGTTATTTCTTATTTCGTAACAGGTAATGGAGTAGAGAATATATCTATCGTTGTATATAACATGACAAAGAGAACTAATCCTACGATAAATGCTCTTTCAACCATAGTTGTACTAGTTATTGCAATTCTTATTATTCTATCCAGACTTATACCAGCTATGCTTAAGGGAACTGTTAAGAAGATTCTTTCTGTTCTTCTTGTGGTTTTGATTTGCTTTACTGCTTTTACAGGACTGAAGAGTAGTGGAAAGGTTCTTAGAATATTCAATTCTGGTGAGTATCTAGATCCGGAACTTATAGAAAACTTTGAGAAAGAATATGACTGCAAGGTCATATATGAAACCTTTGATTCGAATGAATCTATGTATACTAAGCTTATGAGTGGCTCTGAATATGACATTTTGATACCAAGTGATTATATGATTGAAAGGCTTATTAAAGAGAAGGAGCTTCAGCCAATTGATTGGAGTCTTATAACTCATAAAGATGATATAGATCCAAAGAATATGGGATATCCATATGATCCTGATAATACATATTCTGTTCCATATTTCGTTGGAACGGTTGGTATTCTGTATAATAAGAATACAGTAGATCCTGAGGATTTGAAGGATGGATGGGAACTGCTTCGTAATCCTAAATATGCAGGAAATATTTATATGTATGATTCTGAGAGAGATAGCTTCATGATAGCCCTTAAGGCTCTTGGGTATTCTATGAATACAACTAATAAAGACGAGATACAGGAAGCTTATGAATGGCTTATAGACCAGAAGAAGAATATGGACGTTGTTTATGCTGGAGATGATGTTATGGATAACATGATCTCAGGTAATAAAGATATAGCAGTTGTTTATTCTGGAGATGGGGCTTATATAATGGCTGAAAATGATGAGCTGGCTTATTTTGATCCTTCTGAAGGAACCAATGAGTGGTGTGATGCTATGGTTCTTACAAAGGATTGTCGAGATAAGGAGCTGGCAGAACAGTTTATGGATTATATGCTGGAATATGATGTGGTTGTTCAGAATACTGATTTTGTTGGTTATACTACTCCTGTAACACAGGTAAGAGAAGACCTTAAGGATACAGATTATGAAGGTATAAATGCTTATACTCCTGAATTTGGTGCTGAAAATAATGAGGTTTTCAGATATCAGGATTCAGAGACCAGACAGCTATTCTCTGATTTGTGGACTAAAGTAAAGGCATATTAATTAAAACTAATGAAGTTTCCCTTAAAATGTGCTATTATAAATATTTGGTGAAAGTAAAGTATTTAACATCTAGGAGGCTTTAGTTTGGACGAAGAAAAAAGGAAAAGAAGAAGTGAACTAATAGATGTTCGTCGTATGCTGACCCTTGCTGGAGCAGGATGCATTATTGTCACGTTTTATCTATTTGTAGGTAAGCTGACAGGCCTTCTTGCTGTGCTGGGAAAGATATTATCAGCTATGGCGCCAATTATTATCGGATTTGTAATCGCATTTATGCTGAACCCGATAGTAAACAGATTACGCGTATTTTTTACTAGGTTTATTCGAAAGATTAGACCTAAAACAACTGAGGATTCTATTAGTAAGATATCTAAGATTTTATCGGTTGTTTGTGCGCTAGTATTCTTCCTTGCACTTATTACAGCCTTTCTATGGATACTTCTTCCTGCACTTTATGAGAGTATAAATAGTCTATATTCAAATATAGATAATTATGCAAGTAATATAGAAAAATATGTAAATAAGCTTATTAAAGATCATCCAGATATTATTGATGTCGTTAATAATTACATGAATGATCTGGAAGAGAACATCAAGGATGTCCTTGCCAAGAACCTGCTTCCGAATATGGACAGTGTTGTTCAGGCTATTAAGAATGGTATCGTTGGTGGTCTCAAGATATTACTTAATTTTGTTATCGGAATAATCGCCGCAGTATATATTCTTCTCAGCAAAGAGAAGTTCTCTGCTCAAGGAAAGAAGATAGTATATGCGATTTTTAGTAAAGAAAATGGTAATAGATTCCTTGAAGGCTGCGAAAATGCAAATAGAATCTTTAGTGGATTCATTGGTGGTAAGATAGTGGATTCCATCATTATTGGATTTATATGTTATGCCTTCTGTAGTATAGTTGGAATGCCTTATGCAGTGCTGATCAGTGTTATTATCGGTGTTACAAATATTATTCCATTTTTCGGACCTTTCATTGGAGCTATTCCTTCAGCGGTTATAGTTCTTGTTGAATCTCCAAAGATGTGTATTGTATTCCTGATATTCATACTTATACTTCAGCAGGTAGATGGAAATATCATTGGACCACTTATCCTTAGTGATTCAACAGGTCTTTCTAGTTTCTGGGTACTGTTTGCAATCTTAGTAGGCGGAAATCTATTTGGTTTCTTCGGAATGGTACTTGGTGTTCCGGCATTTGCATGCATATATGCATTGCTTGTTCGACTACTTAGAGATGGTCTGAATAAGAAAGGGCTTGATAATAATACAGATTATTTTGTTACCCTACGGGGCTTTGATGAAAATGGTGAACCTATCAGGGGACCAAAGAAGCCTTATGAATCTGAGAGGAATAAAAGAAAAAGAGAAAGACAGATGAAGAGACTTCAGCAGTCTAAAGAATTTATTAATAAGGTTTCCCATAAGGAAACTAACAATACGGAGGAAAAATAAATGGCTAGATTCGATCATAAGCTAATCGAAGCAAAGTGGAATCAAAAGTGGGAGGAGAATCCTGTCAATGTAAATGATGGCAAGAAGCCTAAGTATTACTGCCTGGATATGTTTCCATATCCTTCAGGAAATGGACTACATGTAGGACATTGGAGAGGATATGTTATCTCTGATGTATGGAGCCGTTATCAGATGATGCACGGTAAGTATGTCATTCATCCAATGGGATGGGATGCATTTGGACTTCCTGCTGAAAACTATGCTATTAAGAATGGAATTCATCCATCTATATCTACAGCTAAGAATGTAGCTTCTATTAAGAAGCAGATTAAGCAGATATCTGCTATATATGATTGGGATATGGAAGTTAATACAACAGATCCTAATTACTTCAAGTGGACACAGTGGATATTTGTTCAGATGTTCAAGAAGGGTCTTGCTTATGAAAAGGAAATGCCAATTAACTGGTGTCCTTCTTGTAAGACAGGTCTTGCTAACGAAGAGGTTAAGGAAGGTAAGTGTGAGCGTTGTGGCGCTGATGTTACTAAGAAGAACCTTCGTCAGTGGATGCTGAAGATAACAGCTTATGCAGATAGACTTCTAGCTGATCTTGATAAGCTTGACTGGCCTGAGAAGGTTAAGAAGATGCAGTCTGAGTGGATTGGTAAATCACAGGGTGCTGAGGTTAATTTCCCTGTTGATGGAAGAGACGAGGTTATAACTGTTTATACAACAAGGCCTGATACTCTGTACGGAGCAACATTTATGGTTCTTGCTCCAGAGTCAGAGCTTGCTTCAAAGCTTTATACACCTGAAACAGAGAAGGCTGTTAAGGATTATATTTACCAGACATCACTTAAGTCCTCTATCGACCGTATGGCAGATAAAGAGAAGACAGGTGTGTTCACAGGTTGCTACGCAATCAATCCTTTAAATGGAGCGAAGACACCTATTTGGCTTTCTGATTATGTTCTTGCTGATTATGGTACTGGTGCTATCATGTGCGTTCCTGCTCATGATGATCGAGACTTTGAGTTTGCTAAGAAGTTTGACCTTCCTATTATCCAGGTTATTGCTCCAACTCTTGACGATGTTCAGGATGGTAATGAGATGACTGAAGCTTATACAGCTGCTTCAGGAATCATGGTAAATTCTGGTGAATGGAACGGAATGGAGTCCGCTGTTCTTAAGAAAGAGGCTCCAAAGATTATAGAAGAAAAGGGCTATGGTAAAGCAACTACTAACTATAAGCTTCGTGACTGGGTATTCTCACGTCAGAGATATTGGGGTGAGCCAATTCCTATTGTACACTGCGAGAAGTGTGGTTGCGTTGCAGTTCCAGAGGAAGAACTTCCACTTACTCTGCCAGAGGTAGAGAAGTATGAGCCTACAGGAACAGGTGAATCGCCACTTGCTGCAATTGATGAGTGGGTTAACTGTACTTGTCCTCAGTGTGGTGGCCCTGCTAAGAGAGAGACAAATACTATGCCTCAGTGGGCAGGTTCATCCTGGTATTTCCTCAGATATGTTGATGTTCATAATGATAAAGAGCTTGTATCTAAGGAGAAAGCAGATAAGTATCTCCCTGTAGATATGTATATCGGTGGAGTAGAGCATGCTGTTCTTCACCTACTTTATTCAAGATTCTGGACAAAGTTCCTTTATGATATCGGAGTTGTAGGCTTTGATGAGCCATTCCAGAAGCTTTTCAACCAGGGTATGATCTGTGGTCGTGATAGAGAAACAGGTAAGCCAACCAAGATGAGTAAGTCACTTGGAAATATCGTTTCTCCTGATGACATAGTTCGTGATTATGGTTGCGATACACTTAGACTGTATGAGCTATTCGTTGGACCACCAGAAGCTGATGCTATCTGGGATGATGCGGGAATAGACGGCATATATAGATTTATAAAGAGATTCTACAATGTAGTTGTTGATAATCTCGAGAAGGATGCTCCAGAAACAGATGAAACTCTTAGACTTAGAAATGGTCTTGCTAAGGCTGTTACAGAAAGACTTGAGAGCTTCAATCTAAATACAGTTATTTCTGCTTTCATGGAGTACAACAATAAGTTCGTTGAGCTTACAAAGGATGCTGGAGTAGATAAGGAAACTCTTAAAACTGCTGTTAAGCTTCTTGCTCCATTTGCTCCTCATGTTGCTGAAGAGCTTTGGGAGATGCTTGGTGGTACGACTTCTGTATTTGATGAAGAGTGGCCATCCTTTGACGAGAAGTATCTTGTTACAGACGAGATAACACTTCCTGTTCAGGTATCTGGAAAAACAAGACTTACTATAAATGTTCCAGCTGACGCTAGCAAAGAAGATATCTTCAAGGTTGCTAAGGAAGCTCTTGGAAACAGACTAGATGGAAAACAGATAATTAAGGAAATCTATGTTCCTGGTAAGATTGTAAATATAGTTGCTAAATAAAGGATATGAGACTAAATGTTCAGTAAATTACTGCGTAGAAATCTTATAGCTATGATGATTCCTGTAATTATCATTCTTGTTCTAGCATTATTTATGCTTCTGCAGCTCAGTTTGTTAGAAACCTACTCCTTCCATAGAATAAATAACATTTCAGATATTGATCTGTTATATAGAGAAGGAGTAGTGAATATATCCTATACAAGTCAGGATAAGCTGGAGCCTGCTGGGTTTAATGAAAAAGGAGAAGAGGGGAAGCTTGGATCCTATTATTATACTTACTCAGGTAATAAGCTCCAGATGTTCATCCTAACAGAAGAGACATATAAGAAGCTAAGTAGTGGTGAAAAGGTTGATATTTATGCCGGCTTAGAACAGGATGAAGTAAAGAGCCAATATATAGAGAAAGCCTATGCGGACGCATTTAAAAGAGGGGATGATACCTTTAAGAATGCAGTAAGTCCGATTTTCATCAATGAACTTAAATACCCGAAACTTAGAATATTTATTATTGAAAATGGGAAGATAGTAATTGGTGGACTTATAATAGTATGCTTTTTATATATGATTCTAGGACTTATCAAACCGCAATTTGTTTTTGGCATTAACAAAAAAGGTATATCAGGTAGCAAGGTTAAGTTGATACGTGTACTAGACTATGAGATGAAAAATAGACTGGACAAAAAGGAAGACGGGGTATATACCACAGCAAACTTTATTATAAATGCATATATATCTCATATAGATATCTTTAAAAGGGATTAAAAAAGTCAGGGTTTAACCCCTGACTTTTCTTATTATTAAAGTAGTTACGTCTTAGTCTTCCTTAGCATCGTCGATGTTATCTTTGATTTCTTCGACGGCATCCTTAACGTCGTCCTTAGCTTCCTCAGCAGCTTCCTTTACGTCAAGGGCAGCATCCTTAACTTCTTCTTTAACATCTTCAGCAGCTTCCTTGATAGATACATAATCTCTATCTTCAGAGAAATCGCCATCGATGATTATTTCATCATCCTCGAAGATATCATCTTCCTGTGAAGCTTTCCATTCCTCAACCTGAGACTTGATATCTTTAGCTGCTTCCTTAGCTTTATCCTTTAAATCATAAGCTGTTTCTTTAGCTTTTTCGGAATAATCCTTGATTTTCTTATCTACATCATACTTCTCATTAAGATCCTTGTATGTCTTTGTCTCTCTGATTTCCTCCTTGAAGAGATAAGCAACACCTGCAACAGCGGCTGCAGCAGCACCTACTGTAAGAAGTCCACCTAATAAACTACGTCTTGCCATGATTAATTCCACCTTTCTAAACATTATATGTGTAGTACTACACCCATTAGATTATATTTTAATGTATTAATTCCTAAAAATCAATTATTAGTTATGGCTCTAATTGCTTGAATCGATTTTTCTATTATGGTAATCTATAAAGGCGTTAGAGAGGTAGAGACAATGAATGAAAACTTACTAAATGAAAAGAATGATATAGAGAAAGAACTTATTAAACTGGATAGCAAATATTCCAAGGTTGCAGGCCTTAGACTAGTAGTTTTCCTTATAGCAGTTATTCTTATTGCGTTAGGAGTAAGCAATCACAGTATTATATATTTACTGATTGGAATTATTTTTGTTATAGGCTTTATATTTTTAGTCAGATATCATAGTCTGATAAATGAGAATATATCCAGTATCAAGGCTAAATCAAAGGTGCTTGGTAGATATTTGAAGCGTAAATCTGGCGAGTGGAGAAGTTTCAAGGATGATGGCTCAGAATATCTCAGGCCTAATGATAATCTTTCACATGATTTAGATCTTCTTGGACGTGCATCTCTATTTCAAATGATTTCTATTGCACATACTAGCGCGGGAAGAGAGAAGCTGGCGAATACATTATCCTTAAAGAATGTTAAACTCGAGGATAGAAGTAAGAGATATGAGGCGGTTCAGGAACTTTCAGAGAAGGTTTCCTTCCTTGTTGATTTCGAGGCTTCTTCAGAAAGGATACTCGAGAAGAGAGAGAAGGAAAAGGAAAGACTTGGAGAGGAAGAGAAGGAAACTCCAGAAAAGGATGTGAAGAAGCTTCCTCTATGGATGTATCCACTAATGATACTTGTCCCTGTTATTAATATAGCTGCAATAATCCTAGTGCTGGTGGGAGGACAAAGCCCAACCAGAATACTTATTGCATTTATACTTGGTCTAGTAATTACTTGGTTTCCAATGGGAATCCTTGATAGTATCATTTCGCCTGTATATAAGTATGGAATAGCTTCTAATGATTATCATAGAATGCTGAAACTTATAAGTGATTCTGAATTTAAGAGTGAAGTTCTTAAGAATATATATGATAGAACAACTAGTAGAGACGGAATACTTTCAGCTATAAGAAGTATGGGACGTATAAGTGCTGTTAATAATATATCCTTTAATCCTATTATTCATATGGTATTAGCAGGTTTTCTTGGCTGGGACTACTATATAGCGCTTGCTGCTTCTAGATGGACAGCAAAGAATGAAGGAGTTTTCGAAGAATGTACAGATATTATCTCTGATATAGAGGAACTTGGCTCGATAGCAGTTCTTTCTATGGTTCGTGACACAACAGAGCCAGAGATAATTGGTACTATGAAGCTGGATATGACTAAGGTTTATCATCCTTTGCTAAATCCTGAAACAGTTGTATCAAATGATGCTGTTATAGATAATAAGCTTACTATAATTACTGGTTCTAACATGTCTGGTAAAACAACATATCTTAGAACTGTAGCAATCAATATGGTGCTTTCTTATATAGGAGCTGGAGTTTGTGCTGAGAGCTTTAAGATTCCATATATGAAGATATTTACTTCTATGAGAGTTATGGATGATGTAGCAGGAGGAATATCCACCTTCTATGCAGAAATACTGCGAATCAAAGAAATGGCTGAATATATAAGTTCAGATGCTAGTGTACCAGCTATATGTCTTATAGATGAGATATTCAAGGGAACAAATTCAGCGGATAGAATAGTAGGTGCGACAGAAGCTCTTCAAAAACTGTCAGCAGGCAATTCAATGGTACTGGTTTCTACTCATGATTTCGAGCTTTGCGATCTAAGTGAGAATAATTATCATTTTGAAGAATACTACGAAAATGGTGAACTTAAGTTCGATTATAAGATGAGAGATGGAAAATGTACCACTCGAAATGCGATAGCAATACTAAAAATGGCTGGACTTGTGCAAAATTAACAAATATTTTGGTAAAAAACTGACAAAATGACGTTGACTCATTTTTTAAATTAAAGTAAAATAAAAGCGACTGTTAGTTACAGTTGCTTTTTATGTTGTGAAAAATTTAGTAACAAAAGTGAGGAGGATTGGAGTATGGCATTACCAGCTAACATAACGGGCAGTGATAATAATGTCCTATCCATTGCAGCTTCTAATAACAAGGGGTTACTCATTCGTTTTCTGAATGAGCAGGTCGAGGATGGTTTCTATGCTTTAGTTATTGATTATCTGAAGGATAGCAATTTCGACCTAAAGAGCATGAACGTTGATGATGATGTTAAGGCTCAATGTACTAAGCTGTATGAGTTAGGCGAGTTTGTTGATGAGAATATCAAAGCAAAGGGGAGATATGAGATTGATGAGTGGATAGAGCCACTTTTCAAATTCGTTTATGGAGATATCGATCCTTCTGATATTGATGCGCCTATAAATACAACAGGTATTTACAGATATAGCATCTGGCTTATCTATTTATATCAGAATGAAAAGTTTGGCGAGGCTATGAGACTCATCGGTGAGAGAATAGCACCACTTCTTATTAATGTAAGTTATCAGATACTTGAGGATGATGACAGACCTAAGAACTTTGATAAGGGTCTTCTGGGTTACCTAGATCTTATCAATGTAGTAATGGATATGGGACTTCCTACATCTCTTGCTAATTCAGATGCTTACCTAAGCAATCTTGAAGTTCTTTATGATTATGTTGTTGAGGATCCTCATGTAGGAAATGATTACAAGACTCAGCTTTCTATTGGTCTTTTCAATACATTCATTGCTAATAAGGATTATAACAAGGCATTTGAGTTCTATGGACTTAATGCAGAGTATATTCCAATTGATAACATGGCTGTATATGAGAGCTTTAAAGAGCTGATCAGAAATATCAATACTACTCAGGACACAAGCGTTCTTAGTAGAAATGTACTTACAGCTATTTCTAAGCAGGAGCTCTACAACAAGAGAATAGATACTCTTATCAGTGAAGTATCTGCTTTTGTTAAGAAGGTTTATCTCTACATTGAGAATGAGCCTGATATGAAGAAGAATCTTCAGGTTCTTGGTGCAGGAGCTCAGCTTACAGGTAAGACAAATATCTTCGAAGGACTTTATGAGTACAATCTTGTATTCTATGAGTGCGGTATCAAAGAGCTTGTTAACTCAGAAGTAACAGGACGCCCTTGGGAAGAGAAGTATGAGATACTTGAGAAGCTGTATACAACACTTAATGTAGTATTCGATGGCTACAATGTATATGAGCTTTCAAATAAGATTGAGCATCAGTATGTTGAGATCACATGGATTAATGACTATGTAAATGCTAATCCATCACTCCTCAAGATGTTCTTCAGTATTAAAGAGAAGATTAAGGCATTTAAGGTTCGTAAGAACGCTATCCTTGAGAAGTCTAAGACAAATTATGAGATCAAGCAGATGATCGATGATCGTCAGAAGACACTCGTATTTATGGCTGCTGAGGATATGATTATTAATGGTCTTAACGGTGGAAGAATTGCTATTATCAATGGTGATTATGATCCAAAGGTTGCTGAGAAGCTTCTGGTTAAGACATATGATGAAGTTGCTGTTCCTGCTAGATACAGAAAGGGCGATTCTTCACAGGGTAAGTCAGGTGGTGGTCTCTTTGGTAGAGGATCTGCTCCTACAATCGATAATGATCTGAAACAGCTTCTTGATGATTCCAAGATTGAAGAGATGCTGCTTAAGTCTGAATGGCTATGGCATCAGCATGAAGGAAAAGGTCAGGCAGAGCAGACTCCTCAGGAGGCTACATATTCTGTTGTATGTCTGATCAAGGCTACAGAGAAGCTTCTTGATAAGAAGGGCGGCGGAACAAGCGTTAAGCCTGAGTCTACTCCTAACAAGAAGGTTATTATCACTAAGACTGGTAAGGTTATCGAGCTTTCAGATGAAGGTTCACAGACTCCATCAGGATCAAACAACCAGGCTACTCCTTCAGTAGTTGATAACATCAACAATATTCAGACAATCCTTAAGGATAAGTCAGATGAGAATGTTGAGTACGTTAAAGACTATGTAAATGACTGGATTGATACTCTTATGAAGGCTAAGTTCGATATGGATACAATGCTTTCACTGTTTGAAGCAGAAGAGCTTAGAACAAAGACCTTCCAGGTACTTAAGAAGCTTAGAGCTGATATTCTTTAATTAAAATTTATAGGGTGAGAAAAAGTGGTAGAGGTTTTAAATCTCTACCACTTTTTATATTGATACTATATTAATTTTTCTTTCCTTTTAGAGGATGCTTCATTCTATATAAAGCAATAATTGGTTTTTCGATAATTCTTTTTAGAACTATCTGTATTTCTTCTTTTTTATCTATTTGTTTAACAAGAATAGAGTGGAGATGAGCATTATTAGCTCCCCATATATCCGTAAAGAGCTGGTCGCCAATAAAGAGCGTATTTTCCTTTGTTGTATCCATAAGCTTCATTGCTTTTAGGAACCCCTGACTCTTTGGCTTACCGGCTTTAAATATATAGAAGCCTCCGACTTCTTCGTTGAACTTTTTAACACGTGGCTCTTTGTTATTTGAAACAAAGCAAACCTTGTAACCAAGCGATTTTAATTCATTAAATAATTCTCTGGATCTATCATCATGCATAGCATTGTGAGGAACCAGGGTGTTATCTATATCAAAGATTAATCCTCGGTAGCCCATTTTATAATATTTTTCAAAATCAATACTATAAGTAGAATCATAGTATTCTGTTGGAAATAAAAATCTAGCCATATTTAACCCCTTGAAACTTTAACCTTATTTGAAATTAAAGAAATTATATACCGCCTCTGCGGCCTTTTGATTCATACCTTCAATATTTGCAAGCTCATCAATTGAAGCGGACTTAATTGCTTCAATGTCTTTGTAGTGGAGTAGAAGAACTTTGCGCCTAGCTGGACCGATACCTTTTATATCATCAAGTATAGAATGTGTTTGCCCTTCACTACGAAGCTGTTTATGATATGTTATAGCAAAGCGGTGAGTTTCATCCTGCAGAGCTGTAATCATATGAATAGCTTCGCTTCCCTTAGGAAATGCTACTTCCTTATCTTGATAGTAAAGTCCTCGTGTTCTGTGATTATCATCTTTAACCATACCACATACTGGAATGTCGAGTCCAAGACTATCTATAACAGTTTCTGCTATATGTACCTGACCTTTACCACCGTCCATCATGATGACATCTGGAAAAGTACCCAGGTTTTCGTTGGTATATCTTCTAGATAAAACTTCCTTCATAGAAGCGTAGTCATCAGGACCTTCGACAGTTTGAAGTCTGAATTTTCTATAGGCATTTCGCTTTGGTTTGCCATTTTCAAAAACAACCATTGAAGCAACACTATGATAACCGGAAATGTTGGAAATATCAAATGCTTCCATCCTGGAAACCTTTTCAACTCCGATTATATCAGCAATATCCTGACACGCACCAATGGTTCTTTTCTCTGCCTTTTTAATTCTTTCAATATCTTGACTTAGAACAAGCTTTGCGTTATCCTCGGCAAGCCGTATCAGTCCTTTCTTTTCTCCTTTTTGAGGAGTGTGAATGTAAACATTCTGACCTTTTCTAGAAGTTAGATATTCTGTTATAACCTCTGCTTCATCAATAGGAATGACAGTAAGTATTTCCTTAGGGATAAAAGGTGTACCCATGTAATATTGCTTTATAAACTCAGTAATGATTTCAGTATCTGTATCCTCAGCATCTGAAGTCATATGATA
>CACYQC010000018.1 GCA_902776395.1 uncultured Lachnospiraceae bacterium | reverse complement strand
TATAAGCACTGCTGCCAATATACTTTCATCATATAAACTAGCAGCAAATGCTAAAAGAGTAATTATATTAATAGCTAGTAATAATACAAGTACAACAACAAGCCTTAACTTACCAGCAATATTCTTGCTTATACCCTTATAACCACCAAATATATACTTAAATAGAATTACGATAACAAATCCATCAAAGAATTCCTTACACTTTATTCTTCTAACTACATTCATTACAACTCCTGCTGTAGCTATATAGAAGATTAATATTGCAAATAGACACGCTAAAACGAGAGCTCCCATCTCCTTTGACATTAGATCCGCAACTAAACTTGTTATTCCTGTCACTGCAAATAGGCTAAAGGATGCGCCTAAAAGCATAACATATATAAATCCCCAAACGATGTATGGAGCTTTATCGACAAAGAATAGCTTAGCCGGCTCACCGATAATAAGAAGAACTACACAAATACAAAATATTATTCCACTTATTACGCAACCCCAAACAGGATATTTATAATTAGAACATAATCTAAAAGCAACGCCTTCAATTAAGAACTGATCATTAACGGTCTTATTCTTTATTGAATATACAAAGCTTTCATCACAGATATTTGTTAGTTCTTCCAGCTCATCCCCAGAAATGTAATCGAAGTCAACTTTTTCTCCAGTTTTATTTTTATACCACTGTTCTACTTCTTTTTTCTTTGCATCATAACTAACAAAAATAACTGCATTTTCTTTTGAAGTATTTAAAAATTTTGAGTAGCTTTCTTCCTCCTCTGAACTGTTTAGCTTATCATCTCCAAAGCTGAAGCCATAGTCTGCAGTATAAACCATATATTCATGATAATCTTCAATCTGAAGACACTGCTTCTCTTCCTCACTTAAGCATGTATATAAAAGCTCAGTATTATTTCTCATAATCATAGAAGTAAGGATATATTCTTCTATTTGCTTTTTACCCTCTTTACCATTCTTTAGATAATCCTCAATAACATCATCATACTGAATATATAGATAGTCAGAAGGTTCTGAGAAAGAAATAAGCTGTAAATAACCATTTTGACTATAGTAAATATAATTACTATTTATTGAATATAAATAGAGATTATCATTTATATTCTTGAAATAGTCTCCTTCACCAATATCCAACTCCTGAATATTATTCCAGAGAAAATCATATTCCTTGTCTTCAGGATCATAGTCATCTGAATATTTAACACAATAATCAGCTGCAATACTCTGATACTCTGACCATGTAAGACGAATAAATCTGTCATCACTTAACTTGATCTGTTTCGCATATCCATTCCAGATAGAACCCTCTCCAGAATTAACATCAACATATCCAGATAATCTATTAGTTACGTCATCCTCGAATAGGTCGTTTACAGAGTTAGTACTTGGAGATAATTCCTCTTTACCATCATTATCTTTAATCGCTGAATAATCATAAAATTCGAACTTCTTGGAATCCAAATCAATCTTGTTGGCAATATTCTTTATATATGCTTTTTTCTGAACCTGCTTAAGATCAGCAAATACACCATTTTGAACATTTACAGATTCTTCATAAGGCTTATCAAAGCTTGTCTCATCCATAAAAATGCCGTATCTAAATCCAGAAACTACAGCAGATACAATTAATAAAATAATACTAAAGTATCCTAGAACATATAGCCCAAGTCTAAACCATTTATTCTTAATAACCTTCATAGCAAATCCTTTCATAAACGCAAGATAAACTAAAGCTTTTCAACCTTATATCCCTGGCCCCAAACGACCTTCAGATATCTAGGCTCTTTAGGATTAATCTCGATTTTTTCTCTGATATGTCTGATATGAACTGCGATTATATTATCGGAACCAACTGCGTCTTCGTCCCATACCGCCTCGTAGATCTGATTAGTATTAAATACTCTACCTCTATTTTCAGTAAGGTATTTCAGGATATTATACTCAATCGGTGTAAGCTTTACCTCGTCACCATCTACAGTTACAGACTTGGCACTGTCATTTATTACAAGGCCACCATTAACAATGACTATATCATCGTCACTTACCGTCTCAGTGATAGAACCAAGCTGTGTATAGCGTCTGATCTGTGACTTAACTCTTGCTACAAGTTCAAGTGGGTTAAATGGTTTAGTCACATAATCGTCAGCTCCAATATCAAGTCCCAGAATCTTATCAGCATCCTCAGACTTAGCAGAAAGAAATATAACAGGCACCTGACTTAGCTCTCTGATCTTACGTGTAGCCATGATTCCATCCATATTAGGCATCATAATATCTATGATAACCAAATGAATCTCCTCTGTTTTTATCTTATCTAGCGCCTCAAAGCCGTCATACGCCTTTACAACAGCGTAACCAGCAGTCTCTAGATAGATACTTATGGCTTCCACGATATCCTTATCATCGTCGCAAACAAGTACGTTATACATATTCCCTCCACTCCGCTTTGCATAAAGCAAAACAATAAAACGTTTTATGAATTAGATTGTAAACTCAAGTTATTAAATAAAAGCAATCTAATTATTAAGATTTTTTTAAGGTATATTTACAAAAAAATATAGAGGGACTATGAAAACATAATCCCTCTTAAAAACAAATATAATAATATGTTTTGATTTAAGCCTCTGCAGGTGCTACATCATCTGTGAAGTCTGTATCATCATCGAAGAAATCATCATCGAAATCATCATCAAACTCATCAAAATCATCAAGATAATCTGGAGTCAGATATTTATATACTGCTACTGCAATACCAACTATAAGTGTAATAACACCAATAATAATACATACTGCAACTATGGCATTCTTAGCTGTCTCCACTGCATCGTCCTTAACCACTACATCGTTTCTCATAATCAAGAAACCCCCTTTCAGTAAAATGTATACGTATACAACATATTCGGATTATACCATATATTAAAAGCTATGAAAAGTTAAAAATTATTCAACAACTACCTCACCGTCACCTATGGCATCACTAAGTAAACCTTCTATAAGGTCCTTGGCGTGCTTGTCAGCTTCTTCTTTGAGAGTATCTATACTAGCGTTTTCCTTAGCGTCAGCCTCAGCATTAGATACTGCGTCTACACCATCTTCTTTGCTCTCCCAATTGAATATCGCATAGCTCTCATCATAGAATTCGATGGAATCTGGATCTACATAGACCTTCTGAACCTCAGACTTAGGAATCTTGACATAGACCTTATCATCCTTCTCGGTAACCTCTATCTCTGAGACATCTATACCAGCCTCGATTTCAGCTGTATATGTCATTGAGTAGCTCTTCTTAGTAAGAAATGGTATATCGCCCTCTTCGTAGCGAATATAGCCTTGATAGATAATCTTCTCAGTAGTAAGCTCACTAACGCTTTCAAGTCTCTCAGAAACCTCTGCTGACGTTATTCTCTTCTCAGCCTCGAGCTTCTCGAGATATCTCTTATGCATAACTATACCAACAACAACTGATATAGCTATTATTATGATAAGAGCAACAATAGATATAAGCAGTTTGTAAACAGAAAACGTAAATGCTCTACTTTCTCTAGCTTCTAACTTTTCTTCTTCCATATATTATCCCCTAAACCTTTTTAAGCTTTGCAAGTGTAGCAAAGAGTTTCTTCTCTCCAACGGTATCAAAAGCAACTGTAACTTCATAATCATTCGCTTCCTTAACCATGCTGAGGACCTTACCCTTACCAAACTTTATATGTCTGACTGTATCTCCAACTCCGTATTCAACAGCGCTTACATCAGCAAGTGGAGCTGTAGCCTTTATAAATGATTTTGGAGGCGCTGGAGTATATCTCGGAGTTGATATACCAGGGGTAGTTCCGCCAAATGAAGTTGAACTTGCAAATGGATCCTTCTTGATTACATTTGCTTTGATTCCAGTTCTAGTCATATATTCCTTAGGAATCTCACTTATAAATCTAGATTCCAAAGGATAATTTCTATTACCATGCATCATTCTGGTAGTAGCTGAACTTAAATAAAGTTCTTCCTTAGCTCTTGTAATACCAACATAGCATAGTCTTCTCTCTTCCTCAACCGCATCCGGATCATCACTATCCATAGCCATGCCACTAGGGAACAGTCTTTCCTCCATACCAGTAATAAATACAATTGGGAATTCCAGACCCTTCGCACTATGCAGAGTCATAAGAGTAACCTTATTATCTGTATCTTCAGCACTATCATCTGTATCAGCAACAAGAGAAATGTCCTCGAGAAGTCCCATAAGAGATGGTTCTTCTTCCTCTTCCATATAACCTACAATCTTGTTCTTTAATTCTTCTAGGTTATCAAGTCTACCAGCTGACTCGTCAGTTCTCTCTATCTCAAGCTCTTTTCTATAGCCTGTCTTCTCCATGATATCCTCATAGAGCTGTTCCAAGTCACCACTCTCGGCAACTGGCACAAGAGATTCCATAAGTTCTATAAAGCCACCGATCTTCTCAGCAGCCCTGCCAAGCTTAGATCTGTTAGCCTCGTCCTTACAGAAGTCGTACATAGAAACTCCTTCTTCAATACTTAGCTCCCTAATCTTAGCAATACTTGTCTGACCAATTCCACGCTTAGGAACATTTATAATTCTAGAAAAGGATACTTCATCAGAACTATTACTTAGTAGCTTTAGATATGCAACGATATCTCTTATTTCTTTTCTATTGTAGAAGCCAGTACCACCAACAAGCTTGTAAGGGATATTTGCATATACGAGCTTCTCTTCTATTGCTCTGGACTGTGCATTTGTACGATAAAGGATAGCCATATCTGAATATGGTCTTCCCTCAATATTCTTTTCTAAGATGATATTTACTGCACCATGAGCCTCTTCGTACTCTGTCTCATATACAGTGTAATTAATCTTGGAGCCTTCACCATTCTCAGTCCAAAGTCTTTTATCTTTACGACCCTCATTATTAGCTATTACAGCATTTGCAGCATTCAGAATATTAGATGTAGATCTGTAATTCTGCTCCAGCTTAACAACCTTAGCATCGGTATACTCATCCTCGAAGTTAAGGATATTGTAGATATTCGCGCCTCTAAACTTGTAGATGGACTGATCATCATCACCAACTACGCAGAGATTACGCCACTTAGCAGCCAGAAGTCTTACAAGTTCAAACTGTGAATTATTTGTATCCTGATACTCATCAACCATTATATATTTGAAGCGTGTCTGATAAAGCTCCAGAACCTCTTCATCCTTCTGGAAGAGTTCCAACGTCTCAAATATCAAGTCATCAAAATCAAGAGCATTATTTAGCTTCATTCTCTTCTGATACTCACGATATATACGAGCCATCTGAATAGCTCTATAGTCAGAACCTGCCTCAAGATCCATATCCTCTGGAGTTTTATATCCCTCCTTCGCAGTAGATATAAAGCTTATACAAGCTCTCTCTGGATACATCTTAGGATCAATAGCCAGAGTCTTCAGAACTTCCTTAACTACAGCCTTCTGATCGTCTGTATCATAAATAGTGAAATTATTATTACCACCTATTCTCGAATAGAAACGTCTAAGTATTTTCACGCACATAGAGTGAAATGTACTAACCCAGACACCTTCAGCCTGTGCACCTATCTCGCGTTCAACACGTTCCTTCATCTCATTTGCAGCCTTATTTGTAAATGTGATAGCCAGTATGTTATAAGGATCTACTGACTTCTCATCAATGAGATAAGCTATACGGTGAACTAGAACACGAGTTTTTCCGCTTCCTGCACCTGCAAGTATAAGAAGAGGCCCCTCGGTATACGAGCAGGCCTCTGATTGTCTATCATTTAAACCTAGCATTACTGTGTTGAACCCTGTCCTAATTTAGCTTTAAGGGCTGCAAGTTCATCTTGAACAGCTGCATCAGGAGCAGCATCATATTTGGATGTTAGATTATCTACTTCACTAGAAGCTGTTGTTGCATTGAGTTCTGCTTCTGCAGTAGCAACATCCAGCATAGCATCTGCCTTGTCTTCAATTCTCTGGAAGGCAGCAAAGCTTGATGAAGAATCAACCTTTGACTGAATCTTATTGATATCCTGCTGAGCTTTTGCAAGCTTAACCTTAGCTTTGATCATATCACGTCTTGATTCAAGCTCTGATATATCATTTACGAGCTTATCATGCATCTGACGCATCTTCATTGCATTTGCAGCAGCGATATCATATGTCTGCTGAAGTGTAGCCTGACGAGCAACCAGCTTAGACTTCTCTGTAAGGAACTTAGTTGCATCAGCATCATTTCCTGCTACAACAGCCTTCTCAGCATAGTCCTGCATTCTTGCTATCTCAAGATTGATCTCATCTAGATCTCTCTTAGCCTTTGTCTCGTTAGCCATAACCTCGGCTGTCTCATTCTTAACCTTAACAAGATCATTGTTCAGATTACGAAGAGTCTGATCAACCATCTTCTCTGGATCTTCTGCCTTATCCAGAAGAGCATTGATATTAGATGACATTATATCTTTAAATCTTGATAAAATACCCACTTTTGTATCCTCCCTTTTTATTTATAAATACACTTAAACATTATACTCTACCAAATAATATATTTCAATTTGATATTATATAAATTGTTAGATCACATCAAGTACTATACCTCTTGCAGCTTCAGGTACATAACTCTCTACATCACTATATATAATCGCATCTTCAAGCATCTCTGTAGCATCTTTTATATTAAACTTATCCTTGGAATAAATAGTCATAATAGCATCGTTCTTGGATACCGTGTCTCCAACCACCTTATGAATTACAACTCCAGCAAAAAGATCTATCTCATCCTCTTTCTTGATTCTTCCTGCGCCTAGTTCAAGGGACACTCTACCTATCTGTTCAGCATCTATCTTTGTTATAACTGCTGGCTTATCTCCTGTATATAATATTTGTTTATAGCCTTCATTTGTAAATTCAGCAAAGTCTTTACCATTTAAATCAATATCTAATAACTTATCTACAAAAGAAGCATCTCCACCTTGAGCTGAAATAAAGTCCTTAAACTTCTCATATGGAGCATTTGTCTTGAGTATCTCATCTATCTTTTCATAAACTAAATTATGAATATTAGTTAGATTTCTAGGATCATCTTTATCTAAATCTGTATTCTTATCATAATAATCCAGACTAAGATTCATATACTCATCTGACAAGATATACATATTCTTACATAATTCTCTAATAAGCTCGTAGAGTCTAGGATTTCTAACCTTTCCAGTAAGGAACTGAGCCGCCTCAATAACTTCAAGCAGGTTTCCAACTGTATATCCTAGTGGCTGGTTCATATCTGAGATTACTGCTGTGCAATCTCTATCATCCAACTCAGCTATCTTTATCATTGTATCAGCAAGCTCTCTAGCACTATCTAAATCTCTCATGAAGGCGCCTGTTCCACACTTAACATCAAGAACTATGGCCTCTGCTCCAGAAGCAAGCTTCTTACTCATTATGCTAGAAGCTATCAGCGGTATACTGTCAACCGTTCCTGTTACATCACGAAGGGCATATAATTTCTTATCTGCAGGAGCAAGGCTCTTCGTCTGAGCTATGTCTGAAAGACCAACTGTCTTAACTAGCTCTATAAATTTTTCATCAGAAACCTCTGAGCTAAACCCTGGAATAGAATCCAGCTTATCTATTGTTCCGCCTGTTATACCAAGACCTCTACCACTCATTTTAGCTATTGGTACATTTAAAGCAGCCATAATAGGTCCAACTATAAGAGTTGTCTTATCACCTATACCACCAGTAGAATGTTTATCTACAACGGTCTTTCCAATTTCTGAAAGGTTTATAACATCTCCACTATACTTCATAGCAAGAGTTAGATCCGTTGTCTCCTGAATAGTCATACCTTTAAGACAAATAGCCATAAGAAGCGCGGACATCTGATAATCAGCCACCCTTCCATTTAGGATACCCTCTATAGAGAAATATATCTCCTCCTTTGTAAGCTCTTCGCCCTTTTTCTTTTTCTCGATAATATCAATAATATTCATAACTTTACTATTACCCCTCTAATTATCATCTATCATAGCATTTAATTCTTCTGTACCCGGAAGAACGAAACGCCCCTTCACTATTATATCAACCTCTGTACCATCTTCATATATTGTAAAGAGTCTGCCTAGCTCATTATATGGAATGGTTATATCCGTATGACAATTGAAGTATGCCTTTTCAGGTTCACTCTCTCTTAAGTCTGCATAGCTATTAGACCTGCTAACTATTTCCTTACCATCAGGATTAAATACAGCATGATCCTCTGCATGGCTGTAACAAGTATCCCCAAGGGCAAAATGAGGGCCCGTCTTCTCTACTATCAGAATAGGAAGCTTCTCGAGGATATCATACTTTCTAGCCACGCTATATGCATAGGTATTAGTACCTATAGCGAACTCACCTATCGGAAGGAATTCATGATTAAAGAGAATATTTTCTTTAATGTACTGCTTACCCTTCTCGATTCCTTCACTTCCCTGAGATATATAATTGTCGCAATTATAATCAGTTACTACTCCATCTTCGAACTTAAATTCAATGTTGTCGAACTTGTATCCATTTAAGTATGAGCTACTAACATTAAGCGTTCCATGAGTTCCCTCAAGGACAGGTGATGTAAAGACTTCGCCCAGAGGGATATTTACATCTGCTGTACAGTTTTCAAACTGTGTCTCTTTTTCTGGACTCTCTAGCTTTCTCATCTTAACCGTCATATCTGTACGGTTCCCATTCATACCAACAACTCTGACTACATCAGCTTTATCGAGAGTATCGATTATACTCTGCTGAATCTTTTTATATTTTTCATTATCAAGAGTGTTGATATTTATTATTTCATCGAATATTTCTTCAAAATTATCCCCTATATCAGGAAGCGGAAATGCAATAATAGTGAAGCTATAGGAGTCGCCAGGAAGATATTTATTCGAAATCTCTCCCATCTCTCCATACATCTTACGGCTTATTTCCTGCTGAGCTTCGTCAAGCGGAGCTACACTCTCCTTAGAAACAGGCGAAAATCTCTTCTCCCCAAAGGTTTCAATAACAGCTGGACCCCCAAAGCCTGTTACCTCTTCCCTTAGTTTTTTATAACATTCCTCTGCAGCCTCAACTCTCTTTTTAGCAAAAGCCTTATCTAGATAAAACCTATCATCATTTCTATGATCATATTCAAATTGCATATTTGGAGAAGTTGATTCGTAGCCTTGCTTAATAACCTGTCTACGAACCGCTCTATTAATTGCACATCTAGATATAATAGTATCAAGGCCCATCTCTTTAAACATTTCAATAGCTCTTTTTACTATTCTCTCCTGGCCTAGATGATATCTTATCCATACCCTATTCTTGCCTTCAAAACTTATCCCCATTACATCAAAGCCGCGTCTGAAGCCCTCAGTATAGGTCGATGCAAGGAGGTCTATTCTATCCTCTGGAAGTTTTGCTAGATACTCGGCAAGTTTTATCTCTGTATCCGATATATATTCACCGTATTTATATAAATAATTTGGATTTGATAGATCCTCATTCATAATAATATTATAGCCAAGACTATCCTCTGATGTGAATGTATCAAGCATTCTATCAAGCGCAAAGTAATCGATATAATCATAGACATAATAATAAATTATATCTCTTACTGAAGATATGGTCAGCTTGTCTCCTGATATAAAGAGGAAATATACCTGAAGGAACATTTCCAAAAGGAATACCATCTGAGCTATCTTATTATCAAAGATATATCCAGGGAGTCCCTGAAGCTCGGCCGATATATAAGAGAATAATCCTCCTAAGGCGCCAAGTCTTTCCTCAGCATAGTCAGGATTACTATAGGAAGATAAGTAATTATCTCCTATTATATCCTCATACATCTTATAGTTATTTTCTTTATCACTATAATTAGTATTTCCATCCTGATATACACTTAGCATATATATAATATACTTAGCTTTAGAATTAAAAAAATCCAGATAAAAACTATCAGCCAATCCTTCTGAATTGGCTAGTTCATCTGGTATCTCTTTGATTCTTTCTATGACAAGTTCTAGTCTTTCTGTCAAAGACTGCTCATTACTAAAAATATCCAAAAACTCAAGTCTCCTATTATTAGATTAAATATATAACAACCAGAATAATAAGGTCTATAACAGAAATGATAATCGCTCCTCTTTTACTAAGAATTCCGCCCTCGGAATCATTTAGTGAAATAAGAGCAAAAATCAACGCTGTTATAGCCATTATTCCAGAAGCAAGAAGAAGCGCGCCTATCTGCTCCGGCACTGCTCCCTTTAAGATTATAGCAAGTACAATCGAAAAGATAATTATAAGGAGAGATATCACTCCAAAAACAAGGGAAATGATTGCATCCTTAGACATTACCTCATCAGAAAATTTGTAGCCTTTTTTTCTTCTTAAAGCCATTTATTTTACACAACCTCTTATCTCGTCTAGACTATTTATGCCATTCTTACGCATAAAGTCTTCTATTCCGTCTATTATTTCTATAGTCGCAGTTGGATTATTAAAATTAGAAGTACCAACAGAAACTGCTGTTGCTCCTGCCATAATAAACTCGAGTGCATCCTCTGCTGTTCTTATTCCGCCCATACCGATAATAGGTACATCTACTGCATTGGCAACCTGATATACCATTCTGACAGCTACAGGTCTTACTGCAGGGCCTGAAAGTCCACCAGTTTTATTAGCAAGCGCAAAGGTTCTCCTATTGATATCAATTTTCATACCAGTAATTGTATTGATAAGTGACAGAGCATCTGCACCACCATCAACTGCAGCACGTGCCATCTCAGTAATATCAGTAACATTTGGACTAAGCTTCATAATAAGTGGTTTCTTTGCCTTTGCCTTAAGAGCCTTTGTTATCTCATTAAGAGATTCCGGTCTAGTACCAAAAGCAATTCCACCCTCTTTAACATTAGGGCAAGAAACATTTATCTCGAGAAGATCTACCGACTCTATATCACTGAGTCTCTCAACACATTCCTCATATTCCTTTATGCTGTGACCGCATACATTTACGATTACCTTAGTATCGTACTTTTCAAGGAACTTAAGATCTCTATCTATAAATGTATCTACTCCTGGATTCTGAAGTCCTATAGCATTTAGCATTCCACCATAAACTTCAGCTACACGTGGTGTAGGGTTACCCTCCCAAGGAGTTATAGCGACTCCCTTTGTAGTAACCGCGCCCAGTCTAGATAAATCCACGAATTCACCGTATTCCATACCGGAGCCAAAGGTTCCTGAAGCTACAGTAACGGGATTCTTCATTTCTACTCCACAAATATTTACAGAAGTATCCATTATAGCTCCACCTCCTCAGCATGAAATACAGGACCATCTACACAGATTCTCTTATTATTAACCTTTGAATGATCATCTACATCTACGGATTTACATACACAAGCGAGACATGCACCTATACCACATGCCATTCTTTCTTCAAGAGATATAAGTGCATCTATATCCTTCTCATATGCATAAGCCTTAATTGCTCTAAGCATAGGCTTTGGTCCACAAGCATAGATTTTATCGCCTGTAACTCCATATTCATTTGCCGCATCTATTACATTTCCCTTAACACCAACACTTCCAGTATCACTGGACATATAAACTGTGGCAATTTTCTTAAACTCGTTTAAAAGAAAAGTATTATCTCTAAAACCAAGAATAACTGTAAGCTTATCCTTATGTACGCCTTTTTCGCTCAGTTCCTTAGCTAGCTGAAGCATAGGAGGAATTCCGATTCCGCCACCCATAAGAATAGGGCTTTCACAGTCGAGTTCATATCCATTTCCAATAGGTCCAACAACCTTTATAGAGTCACCCTTTCTCAGAGTACTAAACTCCTTGGTTCCTTCTCCTACAGTTCTATACACAAGTCTAAGTGTTCCTGCTTTCTTATCTATCTCACATATACTAATAGGACGAGGCAGAAGTCTCGCAGAGTCCCTGGAATATAGTGATACAAACTGTCCACTATGAGCATTTTCGGTAAGCTCCTTATTCTTTATATACATGCTGTATATATCATCAACTAAATGATCCTGTTTAATTATTTCAGCTTGAATACTTTTCATTTCTATTTCTCCTGATTATTAGGATAAAGCATTAACCCTAATATCTTCTATCATATCGATTGTTGCCTGTCTAGCGGCATCCTTATAATCCATTCCAGCATATTTCTCATTCTTATATGCAGCAATGATTCCTCTAGAGGAATTTACAATAGCGCCAAGACCGTCTTCATTGAAGAAGCCCTTAAGATCCTTACCGCTACCACCTTGAGCTCCGTAACCTGGAACAAGAATATAAGCCTTTGGCATTGCTTTACGAAGAAGGATACCCATCTCTGGATAAGTAGCTCCGACAACAGCGCCAACATTACTATAATCTCCGTCCATACTATCTAGTCCCCACTCAGTTACCTTATCCGCAACTATCTCGTATAGAGGTCTGCCATCAATCTCTCTATCCTGGAACTCTCCTGATGATGGATTAGAAGTCTTAACAAGAACGAAGATACCTCTATCCTCTTTATTACAAACCTCGATAAATGGCTTAACACCATCTGATCCAAGATATGGATTTACAGTAACGATATCTTCATCGAATGGATATATCTTCTCTCCACCGATTTCAACTGAACCAATATGGCCAACAGCATAAGCAGTTGAAGTAGAGCCAATATCACCTCTCTTGATATCTCCAATTACAACAAGCCCCTTAGTATGAGCATAGTCAACAGTCTTCTTATAAGCAATAATACCTGGAATACCAAATTGCTCATACATAGCAACCTGAGGCTTAACAGCAGGTATAAGATCAGAAACTGCATCCATTAGGCCAACATTATAGTCATAGATTGCATCTGCTACCGCATCAAGAGTATGACCCTTTTCAGCATAATACTTATTCAGAAGTTCCTCTGGTATAAAGGACATCTGGGGATCAAGTCCAACTACGATAGGTGCATTTTTCTTTTTAATTTCATTTACAAGCTTTTGAATCATATTTATCTCCTTTAAAAAAGATGACAGCTAAATGTACCCTTCAGTTGTCATCTTTTATATTTAAAATCCAATTAAACTGAATAATATCTATCTAAGATAGTTATTGCGGTTGCTCAGGAGGTGGATCCTGTGGTTGTGGATCCGGAGGCGGTGCCTCTGTTGTAGCCTCTGTAGTTGCCTCTGTAGTTTGTGGCTCTGGTGTCGGCTCTGGTGCCGGAGCAGATCCTGCAAAGGATGCCGTGATTGTATGTTCACCCTGAATATCTGTAAATGTGAACTGAGATACAGCTCCTACACTATTACCATCAACAACTACATCACTGATTGTATATCCTGAAGAAGGAGTTATATAGAATGTAGCCTCTGAACCAGGTTCAACTACAACTGAGGAGGATATAGATCCGCCCTCACCTGCAGAGGATGTTATCTTGATACCACCTTCTACCTCAGGGTGAAGTGTACACTTCGTTCTGAAGATAGATTCATCATATTCAAAATCAGCTCCAACGATTTCAGCTCTACCCTGATCATCATAAGAGATTGTATATTCAACTGTATCAGGACAAGCATTTGTAGCCATCATATGAGACTCAGTACAAATAGTAATTGTATTCATATGACCCTTACACATCTTCTTAGGAAGATTCTCCTCATCGCACCAGTCGGTACATGTAGGACAACCATCTATAGGCTTAAGTCCTGTAACCTTACATACTGTAGCCTTAGTAAGTCCTTCTGGCTGTTCCCAATCAAGAGAAGTATCTTGTTCCTCTAATAGAGCAATCTTATCATTTATATCACGCCACATAACCTTATGGTTATTGGTGTTGATAGTAACATTTGAATCATATCCAAACCATATAGAGGATGTATAGTAAGGTGTCATTCCGCAGAACCAAAGGTCGTAGGAATTAGAGGTTGTACCTGTCTTACCCGCACATTTAACTCCAGAAGTCATATTAGCTCTAGTACCTGTACCAGAGGTAACAACTCCCTTCATAGCATCAATAAGCTGCCAAGCAGTAGTCTCTTTACACATTCTATGTGATCTCTCATTAGGATCTCTGTTATCAATAACAAGATTTCCATCATGATCATATACTCTATCATAATATACAGGCTTAACATACACGCCCATGTTAGCAATACCTGCATAAGCAGCAGTAATCTCAAGGTTTGTTACACCATATGTAAGACCACCAAGAGCCGTAGCCTGTTGAATATCTGAGTATACATCACCCTCAGGGCCAATTTCTTTATCTATGATTGTAGTGAAGCCCTCATCTATAAGGTACTCATAAGCTGTAGCTGGAGTAACTGCTGTAATAGTCTGTACAGCTATAATATTCATAGACTGCTCAATAGCAGTTCTCAGCGAATTAGGACCTCTATATCCACCATACCAGTTTCTAACTGGTACACCATTTGCGAATTCGTATGGCTTATCATCAAAGCAAGAACAAAGTCCACCCTCTGTATCTATATAAGGCAGAAATGCCGCAAGTACCTTGAAGGTAGAACCTGGCTGTCTCATAGCATTTGTAGCTCTATCGAAACCAAGGTTTTCTCTCTTCTCTCCACGTCCACCACCGATTGCCTTGATATAACCCGTCTTCTGATCAAGTATGACAAAGGAGGCCTGTGGCTGTGGCGCTGTCTTAAACTCTTCACTAAGGAAGGTAGCACCTGTTGCATCCAGCATCGCCTCTTTATAAGTATCCGCCGCCGAACGTGCATCATCCTCTGAAGGATAGATATTATTATATTTTGAATTCTCTGTTAGTTTTCTATAGTAAGTAAGAAGTGTATTGGTATCATAGTTATATGTAGTGATACCATCTTTATCCAAAAGTGTTAGCTTGTAGTTAAGAGCAACTGAAGAACCTGCTGGATAATAAGATTCATCATTGATAACCTCATCTACTATATCCTGAATAGCATAGTCCTGAACAGAATATACGCTGTAACCACCAGTATATATTTCGTCATACGCTTCCTCTTCTGTCATGTCATACATTTCCATGAAGTCAGAGCAAAGTCTACGCATAAGGTCATCAGTATAATATGAGTTATATTCAAAGTTCTCGTCGTTAGTCTTCTTAACCTGCTGAATTCTATCGTATACATTATCAGCCATTGCTGCATCATATTCGCTCTGAGTAATGTAATCAAGAGCCAGCATCTTATCAAGAACGTCTTCTCTACGATAGCTATTATTCTCTGGGAATATAACTGGATCGTACTTATAAGGGTTCTTAGTAATACCAGCTATAACAGCCATTTCTGAAAGTGTCAGATCACCTATAGATTTATCGAAATATCTATTAGCCGCAGCTTCTATACCATTACAACCTTGTCCCAGATAAATAGTATTCAGATAAGCCTCAACTATCTGTTCCTTCGAATATATCTTCTCAAGATCAATAGCCAGATACTGTTCCTGAACCTTACGTTCAATCTTCTGAATCTTGGTCGTCTCATTCATACCAACATCAAATACCTGGTTCTTTATAAGCTGCTGGGTAATTGTAGAAGCACCCTCATTGAAGTTTCTAGCCATAACGTCCTTGACCAGAGCTCTGAAGATACCCTTCATATCAATACCATTATGTGACCAGAATCTCTCATCCTCTATAGATACAAATGCATTTACCATCTGAGAAGGTATGTCATCATAATAAACATATATTCTGTTAGAATTAACAGTCGAGAGTGTATTACGCTCGTTGTTATTCTGATCATAAATGATTGTTTTAAATCCCTTTGGTTTAATGCTTATATTGGATATATCAGGGGAATCATCTAGTATACCCTTCATCATTCCAAAACCAGCACCTGCCATAACAAGAATAAGCATTACAAAAACTACCAAAACAAATTTGAGGACTTCAACGAAGAATCTACGTTCAAATCTTCTAGTTCTGGATAGTAGTTTATCCTGCTTTTTCTTAACACTTTGTTTACTGAAATTCACTTCTAGCCTCCAGGTGTTTATAATAAATTAAAAACTAAACTTCATTATAACACTTTATTACCTTTTCTGAAACAATTTCTTGGCTACACCAATAAATTGCTTATTATCCTTAGTTTGAGCAAATAATTTAAGGAGATCTTCTGTTACATCCTCATTTTTCATACTATGGAATCTTCTATGTATGATATCTAGAACTTCTCTCTCCTCCGGATCGAGTAACAGGTCATCCTTTCTAGTTCCTGACTTGGAAATGTCTATAGCAGGGAAAACTCTCTTCTCCTGAAGATTTCTATCAAGAACAAGTTCCATATTACCTGTACCCTTGAATTCCTCGAATACAACATCGTCCATTCTACTACCTGTTTCTATAAGTGCTGTAGCTAGAATAGTAAGGGATCCACCCTCACGCATATTTCTAGCTGCACCAAAGAATTTCTTAGGCATATGAAGAGCTGCAGGGTCAAGACCACCAGAAAGAGTTCTACCACTTGGTGGAACTGTAAGGTTATACGCTCTTGATAGTCTAGTAATAGAATCAATCAAAATGACAACATCATTACCACTTTCAACAAGTCTCTTTGCTCTCTCTATAACCATTTCAGATACTCTCTTATGATGTTCTGGGAGTTCATCAAAGGTAGAATAGATAACCTCAGCATTTGGACCTTCAATAGATTCCTTTATATCAGTAACCTCTTCAGGTCTCTCATCAATAAGAAGTACAAGAAGGTTCATCTCTGGATTAGCTACACTGATTCTCTTAGCTATCTGCTTAAGAAGTGTTGTCTTACCGGCTTTTGGAGGAGATACTATCATACCTCTCTGTCCCTTACCAATTGGGCTAAATAGATCAACTATTCTAAGTGAAACTGGTGCTCCAGGATAATCCAAATGAATTCTGTCATCTGGGAATATAGGTGTCATATCCTCGAATTTCTTCCTCTTAAGGATTTCAGATGGAGTGTAACCATTTACAGATTCAATATATAGAAGTGCACTAAACTTCTCATTTGGACCATTTTTCTTTCTGATAGGTCCTCTTACTATATCTCCAGTACGTAGTCTAAACTTCCTTATCTGAGAAGGTGAAACATAGATATCTTTTTCCCCTGGCATATAATTATCACTTCTGATAAAGCCATAACCATCCGTTAATACCTCAAGGATTCCTTCTGCGACTTCCTTAACATTCTCATTTTCAGAACCAGCTTCATTTAAAACTTCAGAATCTGTTTCTGTTTCAGGCTCTTCCTCAGGAGCTTCTTCATAAGCTTTAGAATCACCTTCTGCAAAGGACTTCTCTTCTATATATTCAGACTTGCTGAATCTTTCTACTTCTTCTTCCTCAATTACAGCAGTCTTTTTCTTAGTCTTTACATTTTTATTTTTGTCTTTCTTATCAGCTACATTTTCATTTGCAGCCTTCTTTGCCTCGTTCATCTTATCAATGTTAGTAAGGAGCTCCACCAGCTCATCCTTTTTAACCCCTTTAAGATTACGAAGTCCTCTAGACTCGGCTATTTCTCTAAGTTCCGAAACTTTTAACTTACTATAATTCATCTAGTCTCCTTTCACTATTTTGGAAAAATACTCTTGAAAATCATATACAAGTGGCGTATTCTAATAAGCACACGTCACAAAATTTACTAATGGAGTTTTATATGGAAAATCAAAACCTGATGCTATACAAGCTTATAATACTGTATATGCTCGACAGAATAGATGAGTACACTCTGACAAATGCTCAGATTACCAGTTTTATCCTAGATAAAGGATATACAACCTTATTCAATATACACGAATCGCTGAGCGAGCTCATAGATAAAAACTTCATATCTGTAACTACCATCCGCAAGACTCAGCATTATAAAATAACGAATCTTGGGGAGGAAGCTCTACTCTATTTCGAAAATAGAATTTCTAATAACATTAAACAAGAAATTAGGGATTATTTCAAGAAAGAAAAAATTAATCTCAAAAATGAATCTGAAATATTCGCCGATTATACCTCTAAAAACAACGAATATGTAGTAAAATGCGCTATTCGCGAGCGTCGTGAAACTCTTCTGGATATTTCTATTACGGTACCAACAGAAGGTATAGCTCGTTCCATCTGCGATAACTGGCGAACAAAGAGTACTGATGTTTATCAGTATCTTGTAAATGAATTATGGTCTAAAAACTAATTTAGGCTAAGTATTCATCTAATATCATAAGAAGTTCATCACGTCCCTGCTTCGATGTACTGGAGTAAGGGACTATTTTTATGTCCTTCTCAGCCTTTAGAGTTTCTCTTATAAGCTTTATGCATTTATCTTTCTGGCTGCGCTTGATCTTATCCAGTTTAGTTGCAACTATAATAGGACTAAGCCCGCTTCTAACAATCCAGTCATACATCATGACATCATCCTTAGTCGGAGCGTGTCTTATATCAACAAGCAATACAACAGCTCTGAGTACCTCTCTAGTGCTCAGATATTTCTCTATCATTTTGCCCCACTTAGCTCTAGACTCAAGTGAAGCTTTTGCATATCCATATCCTGGTAAATCAACGAGATAGAACATCTCATTTACAGCATAGAAATTAATCGTTACTGTCTTGCCAGGACTAGAAGATGTCCTAGCAAGATTTTTACGATTAAGTAATGAATTGATCAGAGAAGATTTACCTACATTTGACCTTCCGGCAAATGCTATCTCCGGTATATCTTCCATAGGAAGCTTAGAAGTAGGTCCGCAAACCACTTTAAGCTCAGATGATTTAATCTTCATACTACTCTACTTTCGGGTCTTTTCCCTCTGAAATAGTTTCTTTAGTAATTACAACCTTCTTAATATCATCATTTGAAGGTATCTCATACATTACATCCGTCATTGAATGTTCAAGAATAGCTCTAAGTCCTCTGGCACCGGTAGCTCTTTCCATAGCTTCCTTAGCAACCTCTTTTAGAGCATCCTCTTCGAACTCTAGCTCAACACCATCAAACTCAAAAAGCTTCTGATACTGTTTTACTATAGATGACTTAGGTTCAGTAAGTATACTTACAAGTGCCTGTTCATCGAGCTGATCCAGTGTTACAACAACAGGAACACGACCAACAAACTCAGGTATAATACCAAATTTAACAAGATCCTGAGG
>CACYQC010000017.1 GCA_902776395.1 uncultured Lachnospiraceae bacterium | reverse complement strand
CAGAATCCATTTACGTAGTTGTTTTCACCATTTATATAAATGCCGCCAGCTTTGTCGTTAGAGAAGTTTCCTTCAATGACGCAATTTCTCATTTCAATGGAGTTATTATCTTCATTACTCATATAAATAGCACCGCCATCATCATTTGAAAAACAACCGATGATAGAAGAATTATTCATTACCACTTTGGTAGTATCGTTATCAAGAAGGATTCCACCGCCATAACCATAGAGTTTTACCCAGGTATCCGCCTTGCATCCAGCTATAGTCACGTTATTTAGAGTTAAATTATCCTTGTAATTAACATGAATACCACCGGCACCATCGTCACTGTTACCTCCTGTTAGGGTTCCGCCGTATGTAGTTATATACTTATTTGCAGCAGTATCACCGTCTATACTGTTATATACAGCGACATTTGTATGTGCGATATTCTTTTCGCTTTCAGAGGAATATCCATTAATAGTTAGTGAAGCACTATCGTCTATATAAATTAAGCCGCCTTCGCCGGTGCTGTCGTTGCTCTCGGCTCTATTTCTATTAAACATATGACCGTGCATATTAAGAACGGCATTACAAGACTCTGGAATGATCAGCTGTTCGTCAAACATATCATCACTAGCTGCATTCCAGTCTTTTTTCATTTCTATGACAACGCTCTCACCTTCGTAGTCGTCCTCTAGATCATCGACAAGATCTTCAAAATCTGAATAGGATCTTCCGTTAAGAGTTGCGATTGTTTCTGCCGCAAGTACAAATGCAACCTCTTGAAGTAGAGGCGAAGCTGTTGCGAAAAGCATCATAAATGCAATTAAACTTGCGATTAGTTTTCTTTTTCTCATATATAAAACCCCTATTTGAGTAATGGACATAGTCCCTAATATTATATCATATTGTAAAGGTTGGTAAAAGAAATTGGTTCTCATTGTAGAAATAGCATTATTTTGATACAATTACCTATGTTTTAATGCTTTTCTTTTGTGTATCATAATTTATTAATCAAGGAGGGATAGATATGTTTTCAAGAGAAGTAACAGAACATGGATATGTGACATATCCAAGAAGATTTGAGGGCTACAAATGGAGTAAACCTATCATTGTTACAGTTTTGTTTTTAGCATTCTATTATATGTTTATGAATGTCATTGTGCTGTTTTCCGCTGTTTGTAGTGGTAACTTAACAGAAATGATTAAAAATCTAAAATCTGGGTATGATGCCTTTGATACATTTTCTGCATTTGGAGCATTAGCAACACTTGGTAGTATAGCGGCTGCAATTCCTGCTCTTATGCTGGCGGCGGCTATTTTCAAGGATAGACCATTTTCATCCTACACTTCCTCTAGAGGTGGATGGAACTGGAAGATATTCTTCATTATGCTCGTCCCTGCACTTATTATAATTGGTATACCTGGGGTAATTCTTACTTTAAGAGAGAACGGTAACCATGTAGTTAGATTTACTGTAGTTGGTTTCATAATGGTGACTATTCTTGGTCCTCTTCAGTGTGTTGCTGAGGAATATATATTTAGAGGACTTATCATGCAGACGGTAGGATCCTGGTTCAGACTTCCTATAATAGGTATAATTGTTCAGGTAATCGTATTTGCAGTTCTTCATCCATATAATATGTGGGGAGTTCTTTCAGTTTCGGTGACAGGACTATGCTTCGGTATTATTGCATACCTTACAAAAGGTCTTGAAACCAGTTCGGCTGTTCATATAGTTAATAATATGATTGCATTTTATATGACGGGTTTTGGTTTAGGTAAGATTGAGACAAATGTTAATCCTACTGACCTTATATTTAATGCAATTGCTTTACCAATATACATCGTTGTTATAATCATCATTGAAAAGAAGTTCCATCTGTTTGACGAAGTTAAGAAGGATGATGTTGCTATATTTAATGAGAAAAAGCAGCAGAGTCAGAAAGCCTAAGTGGAGGTTGATCAATGCAGCTTAAGAGTAGCGGCGATACACCAGGTACCGAAGAACTAAAAATGAATGACATGGGCTTCTTTGATAAAGAGAAGGAGCCTGAGGTATTAAAAAAGAAATACAGTGATGACTATTCCCGAAGTGGTACGAATACTGGATATGAAGGCGACGTCATAAGGGAATGGGATACAGGTCTTGAGAGGAATTCCTTTCAGATAACAGAAGAAGCGATGGAGGCGGCACTTGCTCCCACGGAACTGGATAAAAGAATAAGAAACAGCAAGATAATGATTGCGTCAGAGATAGCATTAGGTATAGGTTATCTGATACTTATCATTCTTTGTGTTATGGTTACGACCTCAGAACCCGTTGATATTCTCTTCAATGTTAAGACTCTTATAACGCCTGTTATTCTGATTACGGTGCTGTCGCTCATAGATGCTGCTATAGTTTATTTTCTGGGTTCGAGGAAAATAGCCCTATTTGTATTTGCTCTTTTCCTAGGTGTTCTATATCCGTTTTATAGACACCGTGTTGCTTTCGGAAGCATGTCAGGACTTATCGTGTCCCTCATACTTATCTTTGTATCTTCTATGATGATCGTAAATGTTGGAAGAGCAGATAGAACATATGAGAAGGCGCTTGAGCTCGAGGATGAATCCTGCCGTCATGCGATAGTCGATCTCTATAAGCAAAAGAATGAAAAGGGTGGAGAGATTGGAATCCATATCAATAGTAAGTTCGATATAGAAAATGCTACCTTGACTGAGGAAAGTGGAAATAAGGTCCTTACCATGAATGGTGGTGGAAGAATCGTCATGGAAAATATGGAAGTAGACGATGATAAAACTATCGCTACTGAGATGAGGTTTGTGAAGGAACAGGATTCTAAAGAGTTTATTCTGGAAGAGGTAAGTCTAGCTGGAAATAAACTCGGCGATAATGATAGAAAGATATATTGGGATAAACTCTCAAATTAAAGGAGATATTATTTATGAGATGTAACAATTGTGGAAATGAAGTAACAACTGAGGGAACTAATTGTCCTTTCTGTGGCTTCCCGCTCTATGCAGGCTACCAGCAGGCTCAGGGACAGAATTATCAGCAGGCTCAAGGAACTCAGTATAATCAGTCTGGCAGCTTTTCTATGGATCCTAAAACAGCAGCGATTGTTTGTTACCTGACTTGGATAGGACTTGTAATTGCGCTTCTTTCGGCGGATAGATCAGATCCATTTTTTAGATTTCATTTGAATAATGTATTTGTTCTAATAATATCAGGATGTATATTCGGAGTAGCGTCAGTTATACTTGTATTCATTCCTATACTTGGTTGGTTGGCTATAATGGCGGGCTCTATATTCCTGACAGTTTGTCTGATAATGGGACTCATAAATGCTATTAATGGCGAATGTAAACCACTTCCACTACTTGGTTCCTTTAAGATATTTAATTAATTTATTCTAATATCCTTGAACTGATAATAGGAAAAACCTATTGACTTGGTAGGTGAATAATGATAATATAACTCTCGTCTAAAAGATTTATAGAAGGAAAAGAAGAATGACTAAGTTATCTACAAATCTTAATAATATTCTTTGTTGCTGTTGCATGTTAAAAACTCGGGCATATTCTATGGCTGGTGTTTTAACGTGCGATTTTAACGCGCCTCTATAAACACTAAAGTACGAATTAAAGTATATTAAGAAGTCATTTGCCCGAGTGCTAATCAAAGCGCTCGGGCTTTTTTTGTCTAATGATAGAAGACAAACTAACTAATAAGAAAAGATAAATCAACTAATAAGCGGAGGTTATCATGGTTGACGAAAGAGAAAGTATAACAGCAAAGTTATGTGCATTTGCGAGGGCATGGCATTCCTATTATTCAAGGGAAAAAATCTATGATGATTATCTAGCCTTTGATTTTATGGGCAAGGAAGAATATGAAGAAATGCTGGAGATGATAAAGGAAGGGCTTATAGATTCAGAGAGGCTAGAAAAGGAAAATGCAGAGAAGGTAATAGCAGACTATTTCCTTCCTATTCCCCTTTCAAGAATGCATTTTAATGAGAATGGTCTGGCCGAGTTCGCGAAAGAAAATGGAAAAATTCAGTATGTTATATGTGGAGCGGGCGCGGATACATTTTCTTTCAGGAATGATAATGATGATATAGAGGTTTTTGAGGTGGATCATCCGGACACCCAACGTTATAAGCTCGAAAGAATAAATGAGCTGGAGTGGATACTTCGCGAAAACGTTCACTATGTTCCTGTAGATTTCAGCAAGGATAGATTAGTAGATAAGCTACTTGAGGCGGGCTTTGATCCGGAGAAGAAGACTTATTTCAGTATTATGGGCGTTTCCTATTATCTTACCCTAGAGGTTTTTGCGGAGACGCTTAGGCAGATAGCAGAGCTTTCTCAGGTGGGAAGTAAGGTGGTCTTCGACTATCCGCTAAGCTCGGGACATTATCCTGATAGGGTTAAAAGACTTGAGGAAATAACCGAGTCCTTAGGGGAAGTTATGTGTGGAGGTTTTGATTCAAATGAAATGAGATGTGTGCTCTGCTCACTTGGGTTTAAACTGGATGTTCAGATGAATCCAGAGCAAATTCAGGAGACATATTTTGAGGGTAGAAGTGATGGGCTGAAGGCCTTTGAAAATGTAAGTCTAGTATCTGCAACGTACGTAAATAAAAGGTTTGAGGCTGAGAGAATGGCAGTGTAGTGGAAATCCATGTTATAGGAAGAACTTATAACGAACCATAAAATTAAGGAATTATACAAAGTGAAAAACTGGTGCTAATATACGTGCTTGTAAGAAACAAACAAACACTAGGAGGAAAAAATTATGAGAAAGAAAATTATAGGTTTAGTATTAGCATTATCACTTACAGCATCACTTATTACAGGATGCGGATCTTCAAAGGATAGCGCAGAGGCAGCGCAGACAGAGGCAACTACTCAGGCTGCAGAAAAGTCAGAGGAAACAAGCTCTGATGCAGAGGATTCAGAAGACAAGGTTATCAAGGTTGGAGCATGTGTTACTCCACACGCTGAGATACTTGAGCAGATCAAGGATAACCTGGCAGAGGATGGCTGGACACTTGAGGTTGTAGAGTACAACGATTATGTACTTCCAAACACAGCACTTGAAGATGGTGATCTGGATGCAAACTACTTCCAGCATAAACCTTACCTTGATGATTTCAACAAAGAAAATGGAACTCACATCGTAACACTTGCTGGTGTTCACTTCGAGCCAATGGGTGTATATGCAGGTAAGTCCTCAGACCTTTCAAACATTGCTGACGGAGCTAAGATAGCAGTACCTAATGATTCAACAAATGAAGCAAGAGCACTTCTTCTTCTTGAGGCACAGGGCATTATCAAGCTTAAGGAAGGTGTTGGTATCCAGGCAACAGTTCTTGATATCGAAGAGAATGAGCACAACGTTGAGATTCAGGAGCTCGAGGCAGCTCAGGTTCCAAAGTCAATTCAGGATGTTGACTTCGCAGTTGTAAATGGTAACTATGCAATCGAAGCTGGTCTTGGTGATGCAGTTGCAGTTGAGGCTGCTGATTCACTTGCCGCTGAGACATATACAAACTATGTATGCGTTAGAGAAGGTGAAGAGGATTCAGCTAAGTCACAGGCACTTAAGAATGCTATCCTTACAGAAGAAGTTAAGAACTATATTAACGATACATATTCAGGTGCAGTAGTACCAGTATTCTAAGAAGTAAAAGACTTTAAGATTTAGGAGGACAAAAAGTTGTTCGAGGATGAGGTTTTAAAGGATTCACCAATCGCCGTACTTGGAGGTGGTGCTGTTGGAAAAACATGTGCAGCTGACTGTGTACTTGGCGGAAATAAAGATGTAAGACTATTTGAATTACCAGAGTTTTTTGATCAAAACCTTAAAAATGTTGCTAAAACAGGCATTACTCTTGGAGGTATCCAGAAAAATCAATATGGCTTCAAGAGGACAGGGAAAGCATTTATTAATCTAATCACTTCAAACATTTCTGAAGCTGTGAAGGATGCGAAACTTATTATTGTTGCTATTCCATCTGTAGCTCATGACATATTTTTCGACAAGTTGGTCCCTGTTCTCGAGGATGGCCAGATAATTCATATAATACCTGATAATTATGGCTCCCTGAAGCTTAGAAAAAAGCTTCGTGAGACCGGAAATACTAAGAAGGTTATTATAGGTGGTTGGTCCAGTGCTCCATATGGAACACGAGTTGAGAAGGAAGGTGGAGTGCAGACATCTGATATGTGGCTCGTATATAGAGCTAAAACTCTCCGTGGTGCTGCTCTTCCAAGTACTGATCAGGAGGTGTTCCTGAACAGTACTAAGTACCTTGGATGCTTCGATTCCATTACAGAGGGCGATGGCCCAGTCGGTGGAAATACCGTTCTTGATATTGGTTTTAGTAATGTAAATCCTGTGCTTCATTGTCCGGGTACTATTCTCGGTGTTGGAGTTATGGAGAACTGGGGCAGGATATATGGTGGAAATGATAAGTACACCTATTCAATTTATAGCCATGCATATTGCGAATCTATTGCAGAAGTTCAGTATGCCTTCTTCCTTGAAGAAGTAGCACTTGCTGAAGCAATCGGTGTAGGTATCGCAAAGTATCCTAAGAAAAACTTCCTGTCTAGAACAAGTATTCTTGGTCCAGAATATATGGGTGATGATTGTATCGTTCCTTTCGACGAGCAGTGGGAAACAGGATATAGAACAGGACCATTTAGTATACAAGACCGCTACGTGACAGAGGATGTACCAGTAGGATGTCACTTGTATCACGAGCTAGGTAAAAAGTTCGGTGTCGAGACACCAGTAATTGATTCTATGATAACCCTCGGATCAGTAATGACCGGTAAGGATTTCTATAAAACAGGAATCACACTGGATGATCTCGGAATCGGACACCTCGATAAAGAGTCCCTCCTGGAATATTTAAATAAGGGAATTTATAAAGAAAATGCCTAAACTAAGTTTACGCAGCTCGACCTTCACGGATTCAGTGATAAGGCGAATGACTAGGATTTCAAACCAGTACGGCGCTATCAATTTATCTCAGGGGTTTCCGGACTTTGATCCGCCCCAAGAGATAACAGATAGACTTGCCGAGGTGGCTTCAGAAGGACCACATCAATATGCCCTTACCTGGGGAGCACAGAACTTCAGAGAGGCCCTTGCAAGAAAACACGAGAGATTTTCTGGACAGGTAATCGAGCCTGATAAGGAAATAGTTGTTACTTGCGGAAGTACAGAAGCGATGATGGCTTCAATGATGGCTGTGACTAATCCTGGTGATAAGGTAATAGTTTTCTCTCCTTTTTATGAGAACTATGGAGCAGATGCAATACTGTCTGGAGCAGAACCGATATATGTTCCGCTAAATCCACCTGAATTTACATTTGATCCGGTTGAGCTGGAAAATGCATTTAAACAGGATGTTAAGGCAATAATAGTATGTAATCCATCGAATCCATCTGGAAAAGTATTCTCCTATGATGAACTGTCTAAGATAGCTGATCTAGCGAAGCGCTACGACACGTTCGTTATCACAGATGAGGTTTATGAACATATTATTTATGAGCCATATAAACATACATATATGTCAACTCTTCCTGGAATGAAGGATAGAACAATTATCTGTAATTCACTGTCGAAGACATATTCGATTACTGGATGGCGTCTGGGATATGTTATCGCAAATGAGGAGGTCATTGACCGAGTGAAAAAGGTACATGATTTTCTCACTGTGGGAGCGGCGGCGCCTCTTATGGAAGCGGCAGTAGTTGGACTGGAGTTTGGCGAGGAGTATTATAGTGACCTTCGTAAACATTATACTCACATGAAAGACCTATTTCTTGGGGGTCTCCGAGATATAGGTCTTAAGTTTGTTGAACCGCAGGGGGCCTACTACGTAATGGTAGATGTTGGTGAATATGGAGTGACGGATGATGTTAAGTTCTCTGAGTGGATGGCAGAGCATATTGGCGTCACTCCTGTTCCCGGCTCCAGCTTTTTTAAAGAAAATATACAGAACTATGTGAGATTTCATTTTGCAAAAAGTGACGCTACTCTGAATGAGGCTATTGAGAGATTGTCTCGGCTGAAGGCTATGAGAGAACGAATCGTATAAAAAGGCAAGAATGTAAATCACATAAAAGGAAAAAGAAAAATGATAAAACTGGAAAATGTTACAAAGACATTCAAAGTAAAAGGAAATACAGTTACAGCGGTTGATAATGTCAGCTTTGAAATCGAGAAGGGTGAGATATTTGGAATAATCGGTTTCTCAGGTGCTGGAAAATCAACACTTGTTCGTTGTATGAATCTTCTGGAGGTACCTACCGAAGGCTCGGTATATTTTGATGGAAATGATTTAGTGAAAGCATCGAGTAAAGAACTTAGAGGCTACCGCAGAAAGATTGGAATGATCTTCCAGCAGTTCAACCTTCTGGAGCAGAGAACAGTACTCGCTAATGTATGCTACCCTCTGGAACTAGAAGGAGTAAGTAAAAAGGAAGCGAGAGAAAGAGCTCGTGAACTTCTGAAAATAGTTGACCTTGCTGATAAGGAGAAGTCCTATCCATCACAGCTATCAGGAGGACAGAAGCAGAGAGTTGCTATAGCGCGTGCACTTGCGACAAGTCCTGAAGTTCTTCTCTGTGATGAGGCGACAAGCGCACTCGATCCGCTTACTACAAGTGGAGTTCTTTCGCTTATCAAAAAGATTAATAAGGAACTGGGAGTAACTATAGTTGTTATCACTCATGAGATGAAGGTTGTAGAGCAGATCTGCGATAGAGTAGCAATCATGAATCATGGCGTGGTGGAAGAGCTTGGTGCTGTCAGAGATATATTCCTGAATCCACAGTCTGAAACTAGCAGGAAACTGGTGCTCTCTGGAGGAAACAAGAATGATATATCAAATGAGAGAAAGTCTATAAGAATAGTTTATGATGGCCTATCTTCCTTTGAACCTGTTCTTGCGAATCTTATCCTAGAGACTCAGGTTAAGCTGAATATTCTTGGAGCAAATACAGAGGATATAGGTGGTATCGCCTATGGACAGATACTTATTGAAAGACCAGAAGAAAAGTATGTAGAGATAATAAAGAAATATCTTGAGAAAAATAATATCAAGTATGAGGAAATCTCAGGCGAAGATAGAAAGGATAAGGAGGTAGCGTAAATGAATGCTCAGATAATAGATCTGATAAAAGGCGGAGTGCTCGAAACCTTCTATATGGTTATTTTATCGACTGCCTTCGCTTATCTTATAGGTGTTCCAATGGGCGTAATACTTAATATCACAAGCCCAACTGGAATCAAACCAAACAGAGTTATTAATCTTGTGGTGGGATTTATTACAAATGTTATCAGATCAGTACCATTTCTGATTCTCCTAGTGGCTATCCTCCCATTTACGAGATTTATAGTTGGAACAACCATTGGATCGACTGCTACAGTCGTTCCATTAGTTGTTGCAGCTGCACCTTTTGTCGCAAGACTAGTAGAGTCCTCTCTTAAGGAGGTGGACTCAGGTGTGATAGAAGCTGCAAAGGCAATGGGTTCTTCTTCCTGGCAGATTATCTGGAAGGTATTACTTGCAGAGGCTAGACCATCTCTTCTGATGGGCGGAGTTATTGCCTTTGCAACTATACTTGGATACTCGGCTATGGCTGGATTCGTGGGTGGCGGTGGACTCGGAGCCATCGCGGTTAACTATGGATACTACCGTTATAAAACAGATGTAATGCTGATTACTGTTGCGGTGCTTGTTGTTATAGTTCAGGTATTCCAAGAAGTAGGTATTCATGTAGTAAATCGATTAGATAAGAGAATTAATTAATAGTTGAACCAGGGTAAGAGGTTTTAGACGGAAATGAATTGGAAAAGTACGTTAGAAACAAGTGAAGAGCTGCTAGATGTGCACATGGTTACACCGCATTTTACGGCAGGCTTTGCTATCGGAATAATTGCAGTGCATCTTGTATATCCAAAGCTTCCTGGAAATGTAGCAAATGCTACAACATATCCATTCCCTGTATTATATAAGGAAGTGTTCTTTGAAATAGAAGAACTTTTTGATGGAAGCGATGCGATAAAGAATCAGATAGTGGATGCGGCTAAGTATCTAGAGGAGCAGGGCGTTAGAGCCATAATAGGTGCGTGCGGATACTTTGCACATTTTCAAGAGGCTGTGAGAGAGGCTGTGGATGTACCGGTGTTCATGTCCAGTCTGTGCCAGCTTCCTCTTATTAAAACAGGAATATCACCTAAGAAACGAATCTTAGTTTTTGCAGCAAGTGGAGATAATATTGATAATACTATACTCAGTAAGGTCGGCAGTGATTCGGACAGACTTCTAATTCAGGATGTGGGGCATCTAGACAGTTTTGCTGGAATAAGATATGGAAGTAATGGCTTTGATAATAAGAGGCTTACCGAGGATCTAGCAAATCTCGCGAAGAAAATAATTGGTGAGAATCCGGATATTGGAGCAATTCTACTAGAGTGTAGTGATCTTCCTCCTTATGCCAAGGCTATTCAGGCGGTGACAGGACTTCCTGTTTTCGATTTCAATACTATGATTGATCTTGTGTATCATTCAGTGGTTCAGAGAACATATTTGGGTTATTTATAATAGATAAAGGGGCGGTTAGCCCCTTTTATTATTGTAAGCGTTTCCTGTACTCCCTAGGAGAGTAGCCGGTCATTTCGCGGAATAGCTTATTAAATGTAGTTGTGGACTGGAAGCCTGCGGCGAATGCACACTCTGTGATAGAGAGACTGCTGTCTTCGAGCAGGTTTATGGCATTTTGCACTCGTACCATAGATAGATAAGTGGGAAATGTCATATTGGTATATTCGTTAAACAGCTTAGAAAAATAATAGGAGCTAAGTCCAACTATAGATGCGACCTCTGCCTGCGATATATCCTCTGCAGAATGATCCGCGATGAAGCTGCAGGCGTTCTTGATATAATTCCAGGATTTATCTGAAAACTTGCTGTCACCAATCTGTTCCCTATGCTCTTGCATTACGTGGTTTCCAATCTTCAGAAGCATTTCATAGATTAGAATCTTGGCAGTTGTTTCCGTGAAATACTGTTTACTCTTTAGAGTATCACGAATCTTATATATTGTTTCGGTTATTGAGTCTGCTAGTTCTGGCTCTTTTTTTGATGAAATAAGGTGACAATTATTTAGAAAACCAGACGCGGATACGAGATCTGAATTATTCTCGATAAGGCGCGACGAGAACTGTACGAAAATTGAACTGCCCTGAGGGGCATTTAATATTTCGTGCAACTCATGAGGCCAGATGAGGATGATATCTCCTGGCTTTGGTTTATAAATTGTGTCACCAATCTTATATTTGCAGCCCTCCTTAAGTATGAGAGTGAACTCAGCGGCATTATGCCAGTGCGAAGGAAATCTCGTAGGTGGATGTTCGGCAAATATAACGTCATGTATATCTGGGTATTTTATGATTTCTTTTTCCATAGTTTTATGATAGCAAAAAATGGGCAAAACTCAATAAATATCTTCTATTTTTTTGACTGACGCTATTTTATTCTTAAACTAAGCGTCCCTATGTACGTTTAGATATTTAAAGCGTTTAGATTATATATAGAAAAGGAGTATAGGTATGGAGAATTTTACATTTTATTCACCAACGTTTTTTGTTTTTGGAAAAGATACAGAGACACAGGCAGGGGAATATGTAACACTTGGCGGAGTTAAGCCAAATCCTAGAAGTGGTCTCGTATATGAAGGTATCGAGCTCTGCAGAAAAGAGGGTGTAGATATAATAGAAATAATAGAGGTATAACTTTCTGAAAAAAGGAGGAGACAAAGTGAAAGCGTTATTTGTTGGTGGTACAGGTACTATCAGTATGGCGATAGTGAAAAGATTAATTAATGAACTGGGTTGGGAAGTATGGCTTATTAATCGTGGTAATAGAAACTCAGAGCTTCCAGCTGGGGTAAAGCAGATAATCTGTGATATAAATGATGAAGAGAAGGTAAATAAAGAGCTGGAAGGAAAGGAGTTTGATGTGATCGGTGAATTCATTGGATTTACCGTGGACCAGGTGGAGCGCGACTATAGACTCTTCAAGGGAAAGACAAAGCAGTATATCTATATCAGCTCTGCTTCGGCTTACAATAAGCCTGCAGCAAACTATATAATTACAGAAGGAACTACTCTTGCTAATCCTCATTGGGAGTATTCCCGTAACAAGATAGCTTGCGAAGAATTCGTGATGAAGAAGTACCGTGAAGAGGGCTTCCCTGTAACAATCGTTCGTCCAAGTCATACCTATGATGAAAGAAATGTACCTCTCGGAGTTCATGGCAAGAAGGGCTTCTATCAGGTTATTAAACGTATGATGGAGGGTAAGCCAGTCATCATTCAGGGCGATGGAACTTCGCTTTGGACAGCTACCTTTAATAAGGATTTTGCTATTGGTTACACAGGGCTTATGGGCAATAGACATGCAATAGGCGAGGCCTTTCAGATAACAGGAGACGAGACTCTTACCTGGAATCAGATATATCAGACTATTGCAGATGCGCTGGGAGTTGAGCTTAAAGCTTATCATGTTGCCTCTGAATACTTAAGTGCAGTTGGCGATAAGTTCGGATATGACTTTGAGGGAAGTCTCACCGGGGACAAATCTGTATCGGTTGTATTTGATAATAGTAAGCTGAAGAGAGTTGTTCCTGACATGAGAACTACAGTAAGATTTGATCAGGGAGTTCGTATAGCACTCGATTATGTTCTGTCACATCCAGAATGTCAGGTCGAGGACCCAGAGTTTGATGCTTGGTGTGATAAGGTGATAGACGTTTTAGAGGAAACCAAGAAGAATTTTTAAGGAACAGCTGGAATGTGCGAGGATGTTTGTATACAGCATTTTAACGTGAAGGGCACTGACAGATAGCCTGTCAGTGCTCTTTAGTTGTTTCTGCAAAATATAAGTGATAAAATAGTAAAGGCGTTTTGTTTGGCGGACGCGTGTTTTGGAACGAATATAAATGAGGTGTGGGGAATGTATAAGCTTACAGAAACAGAGGTTCTGACCCAACCGTCAGAATATGTTGATGAAAAAAATTTTGTGGGAATGTATTCCTATGAAACTACTGAAGGTGATGGAGGATACCTGGACACCTTCAATGCTCTAAAAAACCAGATCGATTTCAATTATGTTCAATACAAGGAACAACTGAAGTCTCTTGTGAAAAGACTTGAGGATGTGAAGAGTGACAGGAATCATGCACTTAAGCTGGTGCTTATAGTTGGGCTCTTTCCTATTGCTTACAATTTGCTTCTTCAAATCCTGGTTATTTTTGGAATGGACTATGGTCTGCCAGCTCTCATCTATTCGATTCTAAGTATCTTTAATCTTCCGGTAATTCTTGTGTGCGAAGTAATACTTATGCCAATCTTTGCAAAGAATCTAGCAAATCATATAGGGCAGTACAGGATCCTTACTAGTGATGAGTTCCTAAAGGATTATAGAAAGAATAATAACATTATATCCTTCCAGGATGAAAAGAGATTTCTTAAGAAGACTATAATGGAGTACGATACATTTTACGAATTAGTAGCGGTAGAAGGGCTTGATAGAAAGGACGGAAATCTTGCTGGATCAGATTCAGATGTTATGACAGAGGATCAGAGAAAGGTTCTGGATAAGATGAGAAGCCTATCTGTTCTCAAGGATTATAAGGCGACGGTGGGACTAACTAGAAAAGAAGTTGGTATTAAATGGTTGATAATCGGACTAGGTCTTCTTATGGGGCTTGGAATAGTTGTTGCTAATTTTTTTATTTAGATCAGGTTCCTAATAGGCTAAACTTAAGGCAAAACGTATAATAAAAATAGCTTGAACATGTTTTTAGTTTATTTTATACTTAATTAGTTTCGTTCTTTTACGAAGGGAGTCGTATCGAAGTGGTCATAACGGGGCTGACTCGAAATCAGTTTGCCGGGCAACCGGCACGCGGGTTCGAATCCCGCCGACTCCGCTTATTGAAATACATCATTTAACAAAGGAGTGGTAAGATGTACAAGATTGTAAAAAAAGAGTCTTTAAATCCTACTGTAACTCTTATGGAGATTGAAGCTCCACTCGTTGCCCGCAAGGCAGAGCCAGGACAGTTCATTATCTTCAGAGCTACCGAGGACGGAGAGAGAATCCCGCTGACAATCGCAGGTTATGACAGAGAAAAGGGAACAGTAACTATCATTTTCCAGATTGTTGGAGCAGGAACAGAGATTCTTAATTCTCTGAATGTAGGTGACTATGTTCAGGATTTTGTTGGTCCACTGGGAAATGCAACAGAAACTGAAGGCTTAAAGAAGGTCGCAGTAGTAGGTGGTGGAGTTGGTTGTGCAATAGCTTATCCTGTTGCAAAGAAGCTTCACGATATCGGATGTGAGGTTACATCCATAGTTGGTTTCAGAAACAAGGACCTTATTATCTTAGAAGATGAATTCCGTGCTGCATCAAGCAATTATATTCTTATGACAGATGATGGTTCTGCAGGTGAGAAGGGTGTTGTTACTGCACCACTTGAAGAGCTCATCAAAAATGGTGAGGAGTTCGATGAGGTAATAGCTATCGGACCACTGATCATGATGAAGTTTGTTGTAATGACAACTAAGAAATACAACGTCAAGACAGTAGTCAGCATGAATCCTATCATGGTAGATGGTACAGGAATGTGCGGTTGCTGCCGACTTACAGTTGGTGGCGAGACTAAGTTTGCCTGTGTAGATGGACCTGACTTTGATGGTTTCGAGGTAGACTTTGATGAGGCTATGGCTAGAGGCGGTATCTATAAGCCTTTCGAGCTTAAGGCCAGAGAAGAAGCTTGTAACATGATACAGGCTGCTAAGGAGGTGTAACATTATGCCTAATATGAGATTAGATAAGAATCCTATGCCATCACAGGATCCAAATGTACGTAATAAGAATTTCCAGGAGGTTGCTCTTGGATATACAGAAGAGCAGGCTATAGATGAGGCAGAGAGATGTCTTAATTGTAAGAATCATCCATGTATGGAAGGTTGTCCTGTTCAGATATCTATCCCTGAGTTCATTCAGAAGATAGTAGAAAAAGATTTCGAAGGAGCTTATCAGGTTATTAACCGTTCTAGCTCACTTCCTGCTGTATGTGGTCGTGTATGCCCACAGGAGAGACAGTGTGAGTCTAAATGTGTAAGAGGTATCAAGGGTGAGCCTGTAGCTATAGGTCGTCTTGAGAGATTCGTAGCTGACTGGCACAACAAGAATGTTACTGAGGCTCCTGCAAAGCCAGAGCCAAATGGTCATAAATGTGCAGTTATCGGATGTGGTCCTTCAGGACTTGCATGTGCATCTGACCTTGCAAAGAAGGGTTATGCAGTTACTATTTACGAGGCACTTCACACACCAGGTGGAGTTCTTGCCTATGGTATCCCTGAATTCCGTCTTCCTAAGGCTATAGTTCAGAAGGAAGTTGATGGACTGAAGGCTCTTGGAGTTGATATAGAGACAAACGTAGTTATCGGTAAATCTATCACAGTAGATGAGCTCTTCGATGAGTTCGGATATGAGGCAGTATTTATCGGTTCAGGTGCTGGTCTTCCTAGATTCATGAACATTCCAGGAGAAAACCTGAACGGCGTTTATTCTGCAAATGAGTTCCTTACCAGAATTAATCTGATGAAGGCATTTAAGGAAGATTCAAATACACCTATCGCACATCCTAAGAAGGCTGTTATCGTAGGTGGTGGTAACGTTGCTATGGATGCAGCTCGTTCAGCTAAGCGTCTGGGTGCAGATGTTACTATAGTATATAGACGTTCTATGGAAGAGCTTCCTGCTCGTAAGGAAGAAGTAGAGCATGCTATGGAAGAGGGTATAGTGTTCAAACTTCTGAATAACCCAATTGAGGTTGTAGGTGAGGACGGACATGTAACTGCCGTTCGCTGTCAGGAGATGGAACTGTCGGAGCCTGATGAGTCAGGTCGTAGAAGCCCTGTTCCTGTTGAAGGAAAGATAAATGAAATCGAAGCTGATTGCTTCATCGTTTCTATTGGAACATCACCTAACCCACTTATCAAGAGTACTACAGATGGCCTTGATACAAACAAGAGAGGCTGTATCGTAGCGGATGAAGCTGGTGCAACTACAAGACCTGGCGTTTTTGCAGGTGGTGATGCTGTTACTGGTGCTGCAACCGTAATTCTGGCGATGGGAGCTGGTAAGAAGGCAGCCGCAGCAATGGACGAGTATATTCAATCTAAATAATATGAGTGAGAAGACGAAAAATGCCCAAGCTGGAGTTATGAAAGCCGCTGGAATACTAGTGATAGCGAACTTCCTATCCAGCATACTGGGCTATGTTAGAGACATTATTATATCGTCCGTATTCGACATGAGTTCGGCTACGGACGCTTATAATGCAGCTTTTACCATCCCGGATACTATTTATACTATCCTTGTTGGAGGTGGACTCTCAGCTGCATTTATTCCTGTTTTTAGTGGATACATAGCAGAAAAGAAATACGAAGACGGCTACAGGATGGCAAGTACTATACTTAATATAGTTGCCATAGTTGCGGCTGTTTTTTGTGTTATAGGAGAGATATTTGCTCCTCAGCTTCTGCCGGTTTTCGTTGACTTTAGTGGAGACCATTGGACTCCTGAAATGATAGAGCTGACGGTTACACTCACACGTATCATGTTCTTCCAATGCTTCTTCATGTGTCTGACAGGAATATGCATGGGAATACTGCAGTCATATAAGGATTTCACGCCGCCTTCGATTGGTTCTGTGCTCTACAATATCACAATCATTGGTGTGGGTGTATTCTTACTAACTCTGGGAACTGGAATCGCAGGTTTCTGTGTCGGTGTCGTAACGGGTTCTATCGTTAATCTCTGTGTGCAGATACTCCCTATATATAAGCATAACTTCAAATATCAGAGAGTTATTGATCTGGACCACGACGGCGTGAAACAGTTCTTTAAGCTGTTCGGACCGGCGCTTATCGGTGTTGCTGTAACTCAGCTGAACCTTATAGTTAATAGACGTTTTGCCTCGGGACTGGATAAGGGAATCCTGTCTAATATGGTGCAGGCTCAGCGTATCATGCAGCTGCCTATTAATATCTTCGCGTATGCAATTGCGATGTCTATATTCCCTACAATGGTGGAGCATTTTGCGACAGACAATATGGAAGAATATAGACGCGATCTTTCCCTGGGCTTTAGAAACGTAACCTTCGTTATCTTGCCTTGTGCAGTTGGAATAATCGCGATTAGAGTTCCGCTTATAAGAGCTATATATTTGCAGGGTAATTTCTCGCCAGAAAATGTTCCAATCCTTGCGACACTTCTGGCCTTTTACTGTATAGGAATGATCGGCTACTCTGCTAGACAGGTGGCGCTTCAGGGCTTTTATGCAGTTAAGGAGACAAGAACGCCTGTAGCTATAAATGTATTTATATTATGTCTTAATATTTTGCTGACCGTCATTTTCGTAAGGCTGTGGGGGGCTAATGGAATAGCTCTCGCATACTCAATGGCGGGTCTTGCGAGTGTGACAACTCAGACCTTCTTCCTACATAGAAAGGTCGGAAGAATAAATGGAACTGAGATTCGTGATTCAGTTCTGAAATGCGCTATATGCTGTGCGGTTATGTTTATAGTTACTACCGCCGGAATAATTATATTTGAACATAACATTTCTGTTGAAACCAAGACAAATCAGTTGCTGGAGGTGCTATCGCTGGTTGCATTAGGTGGACTCACCTATGTAATGATGGCGCTTGTGCTTAAGATGCAGGAGCTGACCTCTATCCTGGCAGTGTTTAAGAGAAAGTTTTTGCATAGATAGGAGGGCTTATGTATAAAGAACTTCCAAAACTACTTATGTACCGCGAGTTTGAACCGGATAGTATTCTGGTAAAACTCAGTGAGATTATTCGTGAATTTGATGGTGGCGAATATGATAAGGATCAGCTGATCAGTAGGATATTTGCTGAGGTTCACCGTATGCTTGAGATTTCTACTGACTACGGCTTTGATAAAAATCTGTGGCATGACTATATAGCCTATGTGCTGGTTACCAGCGAGAATCCCTTTTCCCTTACTGCGGAAAGAGCGGGGATGAAGGATGGAAGCGTTAATGAATTCGCTAAGCAGGATATGATGATCTTCAATCATCTGTTTAATTATAATTTCCAGAAGATGGAAACTAAGCTGGAGATTAACTGCTTTTCAACTATTACAAACTATAGTTCTATTCATAAGAGACGTCAGGTGTATAACAAAAATGTATCTGATAAGGTTAGAACTCTTAGTGATGCGATTGATGCCAATTTGAGTGAGATGAATGATAAGGTAAATGCTGGCGAGCTGAGTCTGGCAGAGGCAGATGCAAAAGCTGCTGAGGATACACTCCACCTTGTTACAGACTTCTATAAGAATTACGGCGTTGGAATGCTAGGCCTTAATACAGCATTTAGAATTGCTGAGATAGTTCCGGGTGCAGCGGAGGATAAAAAGAGTGTAGACTTCTGCCTTGGAAATGGAATAAAGTGCACTCCTATAAAGAATACAGATAAGGTTTCTCTAAATGATCTCGTGGGTTATGAGGTTCAGAAACAGAGACTTAGAGAAAATACAGAGAGCTTTCTTGCGGGTAATCCGGCGAACAACGTACTGCTCTTCGGAGACGCTGGAACTGGTAAATCTACTAGTATCAAGGCTCTGATAAATGAATACTACGAAGATGGACTGAGAATGATAGAACTTTATAAGCATCAGATGAAGCTGCTTGCTCCTGTTATTTCCAGTATCAAGAATCGTAATTATAGATTCATCATTTACATGGATGACCTTTCCTTTGAGGAGAATGAGACAGAATATAAATATCTGAAGGCGGTTATCGAGGGTGGTCTTGAGACAAGACCTGACAACGTACTTATCTATGCGACCTCGAATAGACGTAATCTCATAAGAGAAACCTGGAATGATACAAATGATGTTGAACTAGATAAGCATCGTTCAGATACACTTCAGGAGAAGCTGTCACTTGTTAGCAGATTCGGTGTTACTATTCCTTATATGAGACCTAATAAGAAGGAATATGAGGAGATAGTTAAGAGTCTTGCAAGTAGAAATGAAAACCTTCAGCTTAGTGAGGAAGAGCTTCTCGAACTTGCAAATAAGTGGAGTGTAAGTCACGGCGGAATGTCCGGTAGAGCTGCTCAGCAGCTGATGGACAGCATAAGATAGAATTTATCATTCTGAATGAAGGAAGAATCTTTTGGGCGGAGATGCAAATGACTAAAAAGCAGCGTGCGGCAGAGGTCTGCAGACTATTAAATAAAGAATATGGAACAGACCTTAGATGCTATCTGGAGTATGATCCAGAGAAGCCTTGGCAGCTGCTTTTTGCGACTATACTGTCTGCGCAGTGTACTGACGAAAGAGTGAATATAGTAACAAGAGAACTCTTTAAAAAGTATCCAACTTTGGAGGCTGTTGCGGCGGCGGATATAGCTGAGTTTGAAAAGGATATCTATTCCATAGGCTTCTATAGAAATAAAGCTAAGAATATCATTTCCTGTGCGAAGGCTCTGATCGAAGATTTTGACGGACAGGTTCCGTCTGATATAGATGAACTCACCAGTCTTCCGGGAGTTGGACGTAAGACAGCAAATGTTATAAGAGGTAACATTTTCGGTATAAATTCCATAGTGGTCGATACACATGTAAAGAGGGTGTCTTCTTGGTCTCACAAAGGATGAAGATCCTGTGAAAATCGAGTTTGAGCTGATGAAACTCTTGCCAGAAGACCAGTGGATATTGTATAATTTTCAAGTTATAGCACATGGTAGAAAGGTCTGCATAGCAAGACGACCACAGTGCGAAAATTGCGTTTTAAAAGAAGCTTGCAAACATTACAAAAAATGAGTATATAGGGACGGTTCTTATTTACTCATTTTCAGAAGATTAAATTAGTGAGTATATAGGGACGGTTCTTATTTACTCACTTTTATGAAGATTTAATAAGGACGATAGTTTAATAAAAGTGAGTAAATAAGAACCGTCCCTATATACTCACTATGAATACGGAGGTTTGGAAATGATCGATTTTAGTAAGAAGAGAAGAAAAGGCGTAAGAATAATGCTTATTATTATTTGCGCACTTATGGTTTTTGGAATGATTGTAGGACTGTTAGCAGTAAACTTCTAATAAACGTCTGATATAAGAATCCGACCGCGTTTGGTCAGGAGAAAAGAGGAAAAGATGAAAGAGAAAAGGATTATAGTCAGAGTTCTGGCTGCTGTTTTATCTATAGCTCTTGTGTTAGCATACACCCCAGCTACAGTTGTAAGAGCAGATGAAGCAACAGACGGAGATGCACTAATCTCAACAATGGAAATAGCTACTATCAAGAACAATATAATTATAAATGGACTTGATGTAGGCGGTATGACATTTGGCCAGGCAGTTGAGTCTCTTGGCGGGGGCGAAGATTATAGCCAGGCAGAGGTTTCCCTTACCAGCCAGTATGGGGATGTTGTTACAACCCTTGGTGACCTTGGTCTGTCAGACAATACAGATGATATCGTTAGAGAAGCTCTCAATTATGGAAATGCAGGAAATGTCCTAAAGAGATTCCGTGATATAGAGAGTCTGAAAACAGTTCCAGTGGAATTCGAAACTAAGAAGGGTGTTGATGAGGATACCCTTCATCAGATGATAGAGAATAACATAGCTAGTGCTATGGCAGCTGGAAATCAGTACAGCCTAACTAAGAATGAAGACGGAACAGTTAAGGTTATAGTTGAGGGTACATCCCTTAGTATAGATGCTGCTTCAACTAAGCAGGATATAGATGACATTATAAATGATACCAGCTACTCAGGTGGTCAGGTATCAACAGAGATTGCTCTTAAGGATGATTCTGATAGTGATAGAATGCAGCAGATAGCAAGAGTAAAGAATCTTCTTGGTTCTTATACAACCAGCTATGCAAGTAGTAGTGCTGGACGTAAGACAAATGTTCAGAGAGCAACTTCTCTTGTAAATGGTCATCTTGTATTCCCAGGTGAGACTATCTCCGTTTATAGCTGTATCGCTCCTGTTGAGACAAGCAACGGTTATGAGATAGGTCATGCGTATCAAGGAACTGAGGTTGTAGATAGTGTCGGTGGTGGTATCTGCCAGGTTGCTACAACTGTTTATAATGCAGCTCTTCGTGCGGAGCTTGAGATCGTTCAGAGAGATTGTCACAGTCTAAGAGTTTCATATGTTCCTATTGCAGCAGATGCAGCTCTTGCAGGTGGTGTACTTGATCTCAAGATTAGAAATAATCTGGATGCACCTATTTATATCGAAGGTCTTGCAGACGGTGCAAACCTTAGCTTTAATATCTATGGTGAGGAATATAGACCATCAAATAGAACTATTGAATTTGAATCAATTCAGACAGGAACTATTAGTCCTCCTGAAGAACCAATATATACAGAGGACAAGAGCCTCGAGCCAGGAACTGAGGAAGTTACTGCTGCAGCTGTAACAGGTTATACTGGTGAGCTTTGGAAATATGTTTATGAGGACGGCGTTAAGGTAGAGTCGATTAAGATTAACTCTAGTAAGTATCAGTGCTCTCCTGCTAAGGTTTCAATAAATAGCGATGAACCTGAGGAGGAAGAGGAGGAGGAAGAAGAGGAGGAAACCCCTCCAGCAGATCCAGCTCCAGAACCAACACCGGAGCCAACTCCAACACCAGAGCCAACACCGGAACCAACTCCAACACCAGAGCCAACACCGGAACCACAGCCAGAGTAAACTCCATAAGAGTGATCAGATGATAAAAGGCACAATAAATACAAGAATTCTGAAAAGAAGTATATTGAAGCATATAGCGAGGAATGATATTACCGGCGTCGGCGTAGGAATGGACTACGCCGTGCTGGATAAGACGTCCTCGCCTTCTGTTCTTATTGTGGCCGATGGATTTTCTGCTATTTCGGAGGCTATGGCTCTTCAAAGAGCGCTTAATAATCTTGCGACAGCGGGAGCCAAGGCAGAGAAGATAATGATTAATCTGCTGGTCGGAGCGGACTGCACAGAACAGGCCATCAGAGATAAGATGAATAGCATATGCAAGCTCGCAAAAGCTAAAGGACTTCAGATAATTGGTGGAAATACAGCGATTACTGGAGCGGGCGACGAACTAACGATTACAATTACTGCATATGGAAGATCTGATGAAAAGGTTATAGAGCAGTTAAATGAGAAGTGTACGGCAGATATGGCCGTTATCATTATAGGAAATGCAGGGGCCTACGGAGCTTCGTTGATAGCAGAGACTAGAACTGAAGAAATGCTATCTAGATTCTCTGAAAGCTATATCGCTTCAATGCATATTTCCGAAAATGAACTAGATATAGAGGCTGCTTGTCAGGCACTTATAGAGGGCGGAGTCAGTATGATCCACGATGTTTCTTTTGGAGGGATATACAGAGCTCTCGTCGAAGTGTCTGAGAGAACGGGACTGGGAATAGATATTCTTCATGAGGATATTCCTATCCAGCAGAATACTATAGAAGCCTCAGAATTCTGGAACATTAATCCATATCAGCTTCTTGGAACTGGTGGAATTGTTTCAGTATGTCACGAAGAAAAACTAAATGATGTAAAGGCTGCGCTGGATAAGAGGGGGATAGAGTTCAGTGTGGCAGGGAAACTCACAAAGGATGGAGCCAGAGTGGTCCATTCTAGAGATGACAAGATAAGCAGATCCCTTAATTATTATGAGGGAGACGAGATTTTTAGTCTAAGGGGGTAAAGATTTGAGCGAGCTATATGAGAATCGAGAATTATCATGGCTGAGATTTAATGAGAGGGTACTTGAAGAAGCAGAGGATAAGCGTAATCCATTATGTGAGAGACTTACGTTTATGTCTATTTACCAGACAAATCTGGATGAGTTTTTCATGGTTAGAGTGGGGTCTCTTCATGACCAGATGCTTCTAGAGGATGATCCAAAAGAAAATAAAACTCATATGACTGCCTCACAGCAGCTTGAGGCTATTAGAGAAAGAGTTCGTGAGCTAGGTATTAGGAAGGATGAATCCTATGCTAAGCTGATGCGAGAGATAGAGAAAAAAGGAATCAAGATAGTCAGCTTCGCTGATTTGGACGTTGAGGAGGGTGCATACCTTCAGGAATTCTTCGAGAGAGATATACTTCCACTTCTTTCGCCCTTTACAATCAGCAAGAAGAGGCCATTTCCATTTATAAAGAATAAGGAGATATGTGCTACCGCTGTTCTTGAAACAAAGGGTGGAAAGAACAGATTCGGTATCGTTCCATGTAATAATGGAATGTTTTCAAGACTTGTAGAAATTCCGGGAAATAAGGGAAGATATATGCTCGCGGAAGAGCTTATACTGCATTTCCTTCCAATGGTTTTCGCAGGTTATAACATTACTTGCAAATCTCTTGTAAGAGTAACTAGAAATGCAGATATAGATGCAGATAAGGTTTATGATGAAGAGCTTAACTACCGTGACCATATGGCAGAGGTTATAAAGCAGCGTAGAAAGCTTGAACCTGTAAGACTTGAGTACACAAGAGATATAGATAAGAAAATCATCAAGACTATAGCAGCCTTTTTCAAGATTGATAAGGAAATGATCTTCAATACAACGGCGCCTCTGGATATGTCCTTTCTGTTTGATATAGAGGACGCGCTGCGACATGATAAGGATCTCTTCTATGATAAGAGAATCCCTCAGAAGTCACCGGGCTTAGACGAATCAAAGCCTCTTATCCCTCAGATAATTGAGAAGGATAAGCTTCTGTCCTATCCATATGAGAATATCAGACCATTCCTTTCAATGCTGAGAGAGGCGGCAAATGATCCGGATGTTGTATCTATCAAGATGACATTATATAGACTTGCTAAGCAGAGTAAGGTCGTTGAGGCTCTAGTGGAAGCGGCAGAAAATGGTAAGGAAGTCGATGTACTTGTAGAGCTTAAGGCGAGATTCGATGAGGAAAATAATATCGGATGGTCCAGAACACTCGAGGAAGCTGGCTGTAATGTAATATATGGTCTCGATGGACTGAAGGTTCATTCAAAGCTTTGCCTCATCACTATGAAGAAGGGCAGAGACGTACAGTACGTTACTCAGATAGGTACTGGAAATTATAATGAAAAGACAGCTAGACTATACACAGATCTATGTCTCATAACAGCAGATCAGAAGATCGGAGCCGAGGCTGCGAGAGTATTTAAGGCGCTTTCTTTAGGCGAGGTTATGAAGAGAACAGAGCATCTCTTGGTTGCACCTAAGTGTCTGCAGAACAAGGTTATAGACAAGATAGATAGAGAGATACAGATAGCCAAGGATGGTGGCGAGGGATATATCGGTGTTAAGATTAACTCTCTCACAGATAAGAAGATTATCGACAAGTTGATAGAAGCTTCCGCAGCTGGTGTTAAGATAGAAATGGTAATACGTGGAATATGCTGTCTGCACCCAGGTGTTGCTGGAAGGACAGATAATATAAAGATTGTCAGCATAGTTGGAAGGTTCCTGGAACATTCCAGAATATACATTTTTGGTAAGGGCGAGCGAGAGGAAATGTATATCGGTTCTGCCGATTTCATGACTAGGAATACCGTTCGCCGTGTGGAGGTTGCGACTCCTATTTATGATCCTGACATAAGAGATAGAGTAAGAGAAATGTTCGACATCCAGATGTCAGATAATGTAAAGGCGAGAGTTCTGAGAGAGGACGGTACATATAAGTATGTTCGTCATACCAAGCCGGCAATCAATGCGCAGGAAATCTTTTATGATGAGGCTTATAAAGCAGTAGAGGAATAGACACGTTATGAGGAAACACATTAGAATTAAAAATTACATATTGATTACAGTAATGCTAGTTCTGACGTTTTCTCTAGCTATAGTTACTGGTGTCTTCATATATTCCTTTAGAAAAGATATGTATGACAGCGTGAAGAAGGATGCAAATAGTAGAGCTGTAGATATTGCAGACATTCTTTCTTCTTATGGTGTGGAACAGATAGAGGATAATTCTATTCTGAACTTCAAGATATCGGATTCTGTAAAAGCTCAGAAGGGCAGAGTTATCATAGTAGATAGAAGCTATAAGATAGTTGAAGATACAGCTACAGAAGAGGAAGGCTCCTTCATTATTGATCAGAACATTATGAAGGTTATGAAGGGCGAGTCTGAATCTATTAGTATGGACGGCGAATCTGATACCAAGATCATTTATCCTGTTGTTCGCGAAAATGAGATAATAGGCGTTCTCTTCTACAAGGCGTCTATGTCTGACGTGATGACAAGAAGTGACAAGATACTGGATATCGGAGTGATCGCGTTACTGGCAATTCTTGTAATTGATTTTCTTATAATCAGGGTCATTTCCAAGAATTCTGTATCAGATATCAATGACATAAATGAGAAGATCATGCATGCGGCTCTTGGAAATCTGCAGGAAAGACTTCCTGAAGATAAGGGCTTTGTCGAGATACAGGTGCTGTCAGAAAACTATAATGAGGTTCTTGAGAAGCTCGCAACTATTGATCAGACAAGATCTGAATTCGTATCAAATGTGTCGCACGAGCTGAAAACTCCTATCACCTCCATGAAGGTTCTTGCTGAGTCGCTTACTCAGAACGAGGCGGCAACGGCTGAAGAGTATAAAGAATTTATGACAGATATCGTGGACGAGATAGATAGAGAGACCAAGATAATAAATGATCTTCTGACGCTTGTAAAAACTGATTCAAATAATAATGACATGAATCTTGAAGAAGTTGATATCAATGAAATGATGGATACTATCATCAAGACAGTTACACCACTTGCAAAGCAGCGTAGTATAGATCTATCTTACGAGAGCTATAAGGAAGTAATGGCGCGAGTAGATGTGGTTAAGCTGTCGCTGGCTATATCCAATCTGATAGAAAATGCTGTTAAGTATAATATCGATAATGGATGGATTAAGTGCAGTCTAAATGCGGACAATAGATATTTCTATATAAAGGTTGCTGATTCTGGAGTTGGTATACCGGAGGATGCTAAGGAAAGAGTATTTGAGAGATTCTACCGTGTAGATAAAGCAAGAAGTAGAGATACTGGTGGAACAGGACTTGGACTTGCGATAACTCGTGGAATAGTAAATGCCCACAAGGGAACTATCAAGCTATACAGCGAGTCTGGTAAGGGTACTACATTTACTGTCAAGATTCCGCTGGATACAAAATAGCTAGTTGCTTAGGAAACTGATTGAGGTCTGATATGAAGAAAATTGATAATAGAAAATATCATAATGTTATGGCATGTGTCCAGCTCGCTCTAGCTTCTGTAGTGCTTGTTTTTACTTTGGCTTCATGTGAAACTGCCTCTAGCCAAGAGGTTTCAACGGAGTCTGTTATACAGAAGGCAGGAACTGTTCAGCTGTATCATGCGACTGAGACAGAAGTTGAGCCAGATGACGATCGTTACCAGCTAGTCCAGCCGGATAATCTTCCTGCTGCAGTTGAAGAGGTTATCGAAAATATGACTATTGATCCGGGACTAGAGATAGAGAGATTCTCGCTGGATGAAGAGAAGAATATATCGCTTATAATCAACATACATGGAAGTGTTACTGAAGAGACTATCCTGCTGAATCAGGCGGCTATAGTTAAGAGCCTCGAAGGACTGAATGGTGGCAAGGTTGCTATCACTCTTCAAGATGAGGACGGAGAGATAGTTCAGCAAGGTACATATACAGACGCTTCGTTTTATTATTACAAGGAGGATTAGATTTGAAAAGACCACTTATGAATATGGGGGTCATGTTTGTTCTAGGGGAACTAACATACCGACTGGCACAGGATAATCTCCGGTATAGTGCTATAACAGTGGGAATAGGAATCATAACAACAATCATATGCAACAGATTCGTGCGAACTAAATGCTCGGATTTGTTGCATTTTTATTTTTATCTTTTTATGGGGATAAGTTTTGTTGGAGGAATGATATGGGGTTATGGGTTCTATTCGGATGCGGGGAGGATGCTGGATGAGATATATGAGAAGGCTGAAGAGGGTGGAAGCTTTGAGGAGGTTACAGATGAGGTAAATGGTATAAGTGTGGATTTGAAAGGCGATTTGGATTTTGTAGGATATGTCGAGAAGATGGATGAGTCGGAAAGTGGAAAGAGGGC
>CACYQC010000016.1 GCA_902776395.1 uncultured Lachnospiraceae bacterium | reverse complement strand
ACCGGCGCTTGTTCCTTTAGAAATAAAAGAGAGTTACCCAGAGAAAATGATGGGGCTCGCCCTTAAAAATGTCAAAATAAGGGTTATGGCGGACAAGAAGGATTATCCTTCGTTAAAGAAGACAAAGGTTTTATATGAAGATTTTGGTGAAATGCTTTTTACACATTTTGGTGTAAGCGGACCTTTATGTTTATCTGCTTCTTCATATATAAGTTCATTTTTGTATAATAAGAGTAATCTTCTTTGTGATACAAAGTTGCATCTTTATATTGATCTTAAACCTGCACTTACTGAAGAGGAACTCGATAAGAGAATACTAAGAGATTGGGAAGAATATCATAATAGAGATTTCCAGAATTCGCTGGGTAAACTTTTACCTAGACTTATGATTCCAGTAATCATTAAGCTTAGTGGAATAAGTCCTGATAAGAAGGTGAATGTAGTAACGGCAACAGAGAGAGCTACGCTTGTAAAGCTTCTTAAAGGATTCCATTTAACGATAAATGGACTTAGGGATTTCAATGAGGCTATCATCACAGGTGGTGGTGTAGCAGTTAAAGAGATAAATCCTCAGAATATGGAACTAAAGAAAGTTAAAAATCTTAGAGTTGCAGGTGAGGTGATTGATGTTGATGCTCTTACAGGGGGCTTCAATCTTCAGATAGCATGGTCAACTGCGAATCTTGCAGCTGAATAAAAAAACTATCGTTTTTGGTTTTATTATGTTAGAATAATTAGGTTATATTTTATCTTTATGGGGGTATTTTTATGAATATTGCAATTGATGGACCTGCAGGGGCAGGAAAGAGTACTATTGCGAGACTAGCTGCTAAAGAACTTGGTTTTATTTATGTAGATACAGGTGCTATGTATAGAGCTATAGCATTATATCTGTTAGATAATAAGACCGATATTTATGATGAAGTAGCACTTAAAAATGCATTAGATAATATACATATAAATATCGTATATGAAGCTGGAGTACAGCATGTATTTCTTGATCTTCAGGATGTGTCAACGGAGATTAGAAGTGAAAAGGTTGGAAATATGGCTTCTACATCTTCAGCGCTTCCACCAGTTAGAGAGAAGCTGCTCGATCTACAGAGAGATATTGCAGCTAAGAATGATGTTATTATGGACGGAAGAGATATCGGTACAAATATCCTTCCAAATGCTGAGCTTAAGATATATCTTACAGCTTCTGTTGATGTTAGAGCTAAGAGAAGATATGATGAGCTGAAGCTTAAGGGCGAAAATCCAGATCTTGAGGAGATCAAGAAGGGTATAGAAACTCGTGATTATCAGGATATGAATCGTGATATAGCTCCTCTTAAGCAGGCAGAAGATGCTGTCTATATTGATAGTTCAGATCTTACAATAGCTGAGGTTGTAGACAAGATCATTGATCTTGCAAAGAATAAATAGATACACGGAGATAAAAACAGGTACATACTATGGAAGTTATTCTTGCAGAAAAAGCAGGTTTTTGTTTCGGAGTAAAAAGAGCTGTAGATACAGCATTTGAGCAAGCCGATAAAGCCTCAAATGCTGTTTTTACTTTTGGCCCAATTATCCATAATGAAGATGTAACAGAAAAGCTTGCTTTAAAAGGCGTAAATGTAATTAATTCAATTGAAGAACTGGATAATTTACCAGAGAACTCATCTATTATTATCAGATCTCATGGCGTTGGTGAGGATATATTTGAAAGTATTAAAAGTAGAGGCTTCAGTATAGTTGATGCTACTTGTCCTTTCGTAAATAATATTCATAAGATTGTTAGAGAACGTTCTGAGGCTGGAGATGAGATATTAATAATAGGTAATCCTGGACATGCTGAGGTCGAAGGAACTATTGGTTGGTCTAGACGGAAGCCTTATGTTATCAATAGTGTAGAGGATATAGAGGCTCTTCCAGAGAGTCTGAAGAATGCATCCATCACTGTAGTTGCACAGACTACATATAGTCTAAAAAAATTTCAAGAATTAGTTGCAGAATTGCAGGATAGATATTATAATGTTAATGTTTGCAAAACTATATGTAATGCTACTGAGGAACGTCAGAAGGAAGCCCAGAGACTTGCATCAAGCGTAGACAGCATGATCGTAATTGGTGGCAAAAATAGTTCCAATACGCAAAAACTATATGAGATTAGCAAACAGCAATGTAACAATACTTACTATATACAGACACTCGTTGATTTGGATTTAACTGTTTTTGAATCCGCAAGTAGGGTAGGTATTACGGCAGGGGCATCTACCCCGAATTACATAATTAAGGAGGTTCAAGACAGTATGTCAGAGAAGAGTTTTGAAGAACTGTTAAACGATGAGGAAACAGTATCTATCAAGAAGGGAAAGATTATTGATGGAAAGGTAATATCAGTTAAACCAGATGAGATGGTTGTTGATATTCACTACAAATCTGATGGAATTCTTACAGCAGCGGAGTATTCAAATTCTCCTGTAGATCTTACAACTGTTGTTAAGGAAGGCGATCCAATCACAGTAGAGGTTATTAAGCCAAACGATGGCGAGGGAAGTGTTCTTCTTTCATATAAGAGCATTCTTGCCAATGAAGCATATAAGGAGCTTGAGGAAGCATTTGAGAATGGTACAGTTCTTACCGGAAAGGTAGATAAAGTTCTCAAGGGTGGACTTAGCGTAATCGTAAAGGAATGTAGAGTATTCGTTCCAGCTAGCCTTGTATCAGATACATTTGAGAGAGATCTTAGCAAGTATGAAGGACAGGATATTGAATTTGTACTTACAGAGTTTGATCTCCACAGAAAGAGAGTTATCGGTGATAGAAAGCAGCTTATCATCAAGAATAAGGAAGCTGCTGCTAGCGAGCTTTTCTCAAAGATTAAGGTTGGTGATGTTGTAGAGGGTACTATCAAGAACATCACAGAATTTGGTGCTTTCGTTGATCTTGGCGGAGCAGACGGACTTCTTCATATATCTGAAATGTCATGGGGAAGAGTTGAGAAGCCTAAGAAGATATTTACTGTTGGTCAGCCTGTTAAGTGCTTTATCAAGGAAATCAATGGTAACAAGATAGCTCTTTCAATGAAGTTTGAAGATCAGAATCCATGGCTTACAGCTGAAGAGAAGTATGCTAAGGGTACAATAGTTAAGGGTAAGGTTGCTCGTATGACAGACTTCGGAGCATTTGTTGTTCTTGAGCCTGGTATTGATGCATTACTTCATGTTTCTCAGATTTCACTTGATCACATTGAGAAGCCATCAGATGTTCTTAAGAGTGGACAGGAAATCGAGGCAAAGGTTGTTGATATTAAGATTCCTGAGAGAAAGATTAGTCTTTCAATCAAGGCTCTTCTGATCGACCAGATGCCAAAGGAAGAGAAAGAAGAGAAGAAGGAAGACGAAGTTGTTATTCCTGAAGAGGAAGAAATCAAAGAGTCTATCCCAGTTGATGAGGTACTTGCTGAGGCAGCTCCTGTTGAGGAAGAAGCTCCAGCTGAAGAGGCACCAGCAGAGGAAGCTCCAGCAGAGGATGCTGAGTAATCTTCATTTCAATTTAAGTTTACTGAAGGGGCGAATATGATTCGCCCCTTTTATATGTATATTTTTTATATGAGTTAAAAGAGTTATAAGAGTTATAAGAGTTGTAAGAGTTTTAAAAACTCCTTGCTTTTATAAATAAACTGTGCTATATTATAGCAGTTGTTTTTTATTTGGGCGGTCCGCTGTATCTGGTATCCGCATGTAGATACCACCAATAGATAGAAAGAACGTCTGAAATCTATATCATTTTTTTGGAGGTTTTATTATGAGTTACGAAAGCATTATCAAGAACATTGAAGATGCACAGCTTCGTGAGAATCCTTTTGATTTCGGTGTTGGTGATACAGTTAAGGTATCCGCTCAGATCAAGGAAGGTGAGAAGACAAGAATTCAGGTTTTCGAAGGAACTGTAATTAAGGTTCAGGGACATGGAGCTAGACAGACATTCACAGTTAGAAAGAATTCTAACGGTGTAGGCGTTGAGAAGACATGGCCAGTTAACTCTCCACTTGTTGAGAAGGTTGACGTGGTTAGAAGAGGTAAGGCAAGACGTGCTAAGCTTTATTACCTTCGTGATAGAGTTGGTAAGAGAGCTAAGGTTAAGGAAATTGTTAAATAATTACCTTAGAATAAAAGACCGGAGTATTATGCTCCGGTCTTTTGTGTAATAAGGTTATGTTTTTATGGAGTCTTAGATGAAGAAAAGGAAAAAATCAGTAGATTTTTCGCTCGGTAAAAAGGAAAAGGTTAAGGTTAATCCTAAGGCCGCTGGACGTAGAATAATCAATACAGCTCTTATTGTATTTGCCGCTATAGTCCTTGGTTATGGCCTTATTACTTTTTGCGTGCAAACTGTTTATATGACGGGTTCATCTATGGAAAGCGTTATATCAGATGGTGATGAGCTAATTCTTAATAAAATGGCATATAAAGCGTCTAAGATACATAGATATGATGTCGTTGCTATCAAGAAAATAGGTAGTGATGACTATTATGATATCAAGAGAGTTATAGGTCTTCCCGGTGATTCTATCTCAGTTGTCGCTGGGCGCCTGGTTATTAATGGAAAGCATACAAATGATGACCTTCCATTCTCATACATAAATACTCCTGGTGTACTTGATGAAACTATCAAGCTTGGAGATGAGGAATATTTCGTAATTGGTGACAATACTAGTAATAGTGAGGACTCCAGATATATTAATTACGGTAATGTGCAGAAGTCAGAGATAAAGGGAAAGATTACTTACAGAATATCCCCTAAGGAAAAAAGAGGTAAGATAGACTAATGGATATTAATTGGTATCCCGGTCATATGACTGGTGCCAGAAGAAAAATGCAAGAGGATATAAAGCTCTGTGACGTAGTTATTGAGCTACTTGATGCACGTATACCTGGCAGTAGTAAGAATCCAGATCTGGATGATTTGATTGGAAATAAGAAAAGACTAATTATCCTTAATAAAGCTGATATGGCTGATAGTGCTGTGACTGAAAAGTGGGTAAATTATTACGAGAGTAAGGGCATCAAGGTTCTTACAATGGATAGCCGTGTTCGTAAACAAACTCTAAAGGTTACCGCTGCAGTTAAAGAGGTTTGTAAGGAGAAGATTGAGAGAGATCGAAGACGTGGAATAGCTGCTCGTCCTATTAAGGCTATGGTTGCTGGTATTCCAAATGTTGGTAAATCTACATTTATCAATTCTTTTGTTGGTAAAACCTCGGCTAAAACAGGAAATAAGCCTGGTGTTACAAGAGGAAATCAGTGGATTAGAATATCTAAGGATATAAATCTTCTTGATACTCCTGGAATACTATGGCCTAAGTTTGATAATCAGCAGATTGGACTTAATCTTAGCTTTATTGGTTCAATTAATGATAATATACTTGAAATGACAGAAGTCGCTGGTGAATTTATAAGCTTTTTAAAAGATAATTATTGCAATATACTTGCCGAAAGGTATATGATAAAGGATGTTGATGATGTCTTCCAGATAATGGAAGAAATAGCGATAGCAAAAAAATGCGTAAAAAAAGGTGGAGAGCCTGATATAGAAAAGGCCTGCATTCTGCTTCTAGATGATTTCAGAAGTGGAAAGCTTGGAAGAATATCACTTGAGACTCCACAAGAAGACTAATCAGGAGAGTATTTATGCCATTCGATTCAGAAGAAAAGCGCTCTGATTTTGATATCTGGGCTGAAGAATATGAAGATGACGATAAAGAACTAAAGAGACAGAAGAAACTTGAGCTTAAAGAAAAGAAAAAGGCTGAGAAGAGAGCACTTAAATTAGCTAAAGCTGGAGCTAAAAACCTTGATACTGAAGAATCTCTGGATAATAAGGATTCTGATGAGGAAGCATTTAAGGATGTAACTGAAGATATCCAAAAGGAAAGCTCAAAGAAAGATTCCGCTAGCAGGGATGATGCTGATAAAGGTGATTCTACGGAAGAAAAGGATGCATCTAGTTCAGATTCAGTTGATGATATTGATGAATATTATGACGAACATGCCAAAGATTATAAGCGTGAGAAGAAAAAAAAGGATAAGGATGAGATTAATATAGTTAAAGAGCTATTCAATCTTATTATCTATATCGGAATAATAATCATCATTTGTTATTGTATAATCACATTTGTTGGACAAAGAACAACTGTACATGGTCATTCCATGGAGAATACACTTCAGGATGGCGACAATCTATGGATTGATAAGCTATCATATCAGTTTGGTGATCCAAAGAGATTTGATATAGTTGTATTCCCTTATCAGGGACAGGATGTATACTATATCAAGCGTGTTATCGGTTTACCAGGTGAAAAGGTTCAGATAACTCCAGATGGAAATATCCTTATCAACGATGAGGTTCTTATGGAGAGTTATGGTAGAGAGATAATCGCGGATAGTGGTACTGCTAGTGAACCTAGAGTATTAGGTGAAGATGAATATTTTGTTCTGGGTGACAACAGAAATGATAGCCGAGATAGTAGATGGGCAGATGTTGGCGACATTAATAAGAAGGACATCATAGGTAAGGCAGTGCTGAGATTATCACCATTTAAAAAATTCGGTAAGGTTAATTAATGACTATAAGAGCATCCGAAAGCTTTTCGGGTGCTCTTTTCTAAATTAAAAGAAAAAGTATATTTTATTAATAAATAAAGAACTAAGATAATAAGAAAGAATAATTATGGATAAGATATCAGATATTAAAGCAAAGTATAAAGAGATAATTAATAGAGATATAATGGCTTATGATTCAACAAAGGAGGAGCTATATAGCTTTATTGATGAATATAGTAGTGATGAGCGTTCTGGTGTTATCAGTCAGGTTAAAGCTGCCAAGAAGAAGATAGAGGCAATCGATGCTGAACTTCTCAGAGTACGTGGGATGATGAGCTTTGAGGAAAAGTATGGAGATGAGTATCAATATATCTGCGGTGTAGATGAGGTTGGAAGAGGTCCTCTTGCCGGTCCTATTGTTACTGCGGCAGTTATACTTCCTAAGGGACTTATTATCCCATACGTAAATGATTCTAAGCAGTTAAGTGAGAAAAAGAGAGAAGAATTATATGAAATAATAAAGAAAGAGGCTGTTAGCTACTCAATTGGTATCAGAACAGAGAAGGATATAGATACTATAGGAATAGCGCCGGCTGACAGTGAGGCTATGCGTGACTCGGTTCTAGGACTTAGTCCTGCTGCAGATATGATTCTTGTGGATGCTTTTGCAATTCCAGGTCTAGATATCAAACAAGTACCTATTATTAAGGGGGATACAAAGTCTATATCAATTGCAGCGGCTAGCATAATTGCAAAAGTTACAAGGGACAGAATGATGAATGAATATGCTGAGAAGTACCCAGAATATGGCTTTGAGAGTAATAAAGGCTATGGCTCAGCAGTTCATATTGAAGCTATTAAAAAATACGGTCCTTGTGAGATACATAGGAGGAGCTTTATAAAGAATTTTGTTTAGTTAATATAGGGGGGATATTTATTAATAAAAGAGAAGTTGGTAGTATTTGGGAGCAAAGGGTTGCTGATTATCTTCTAAACGAGGGTTATATTGTTTTGGATATGAATTATAGAACTAGATATTCTGAGATAGATGTTATAGCTCAGGATAGGGAAGAACTGGTATTTATAGAGGTGAAGTATCGAAGCGATGCGCGAAAAGGTCATCCTCTAGAAGCAATTAATAGTAACAAGATAAAACGAATAAAAAATGCGGCCTTATTTTATCTTAGAGATCATGGATATATTATAGACCAAACTATGATCCGTTTTGATGCTATTGGTATACTCGGAAATGAGATGACTCATATTAAAAATGCGTTCTAAATACTTTCATATATGCCAAAACTATGATACAATACATTAGTTGTGGATTTTAATACGGGAGACAGAAATGGCAAAGAGAATAGTAGCCATCGTCGGCAGACCAAATGTTGGTAAATCAACTCTCTTCAACACACTGGCAGGTGAGAGACTGGCTATAGTTAAGGATACACCAGGTGTTACAAGAGACAGGATATATGCAGACGTTGAATGGCTGAATCATAAATTTACAATTGTAGATACAGGTGGAATTGAAACAGAGGCTGAAGATATTATTATGAGGTCTATGCGTGAGCAGGCTGAAATAGCAATAGAAACAGCGGATGTAATCATTTTCGTTACTGATGTAAGAACCGGAGTGACAGCTTCTGATATGGCAGTAGCTGATATGCTTAGAAGATCTAAGAAGCCGGTTGTTCTTTGCGTTAATAAGGCGGATAGTTTTGAGAAGTTTGAGCCTTATGTATATGAATTCTACAATCTGGGAATCGGTGATCCATTTCCTGTTTCTGCAGCTAATAGACAGGGACTTGGTGATATGCTCGAAGCTGTTGTTGAGCAGTTTGGCGATACCGCTGACGTGGAAGAGGATGAGGATATCCCAAGAGTAGCAGTTATAGGTAAACCTAATACTGGTAAATCCTCTATGATAAATAAGCTTCTCGGTACAGATAGACTGATTGTTTCAGATATTGCCGGTACTACTAGAGATGCTATAGATACTAAGATTAAGCGTAATGGTAGAGAGTACATATTCATCGATACTGCTGGTCTTAGACGTAAGAGTAAGATAAAGGATGAGATAGAGCGCTTCAGTATCATTAGAACTGTGGCTGCGGTTGAAAGATGTGATATAGCTATTCTTGTTATAGATGCTGAGGAAGGTGTAACTGATCAGGACACTAAGATAGCTGGTATAGCACATGAACGTGGTAAGGGAATGATCATAGTAGTTAATAAGTGGGACCTTATTGAGAAGGACACTAATACTATGAACAAGATGAAGAAGGATATTCGTAATAAGCTTGCTTATATGCCTTATGCTGAAATGCTCTTCGTATCAGCCCTTACTGGTCAGAGACTTAATAAGCTCTTCGATACCATTGATATGGTGGAGCAATATGCTTGTCTCAGAATTCAGACAGGAGTTCTGAATGAAATACTTACAGATGCAGTTGCTGAAAATGAACCACCAAATGATAAGGGTAAGAGACTGAAGCTTTTCTATATTACACAGGTTTCGGTTAAGCCACCTACATTTGTGCTATTCGTTAATAGTAAGGAACTGGCACATTTCTCTTATATCAGATATATAGAGAATAAGCTTAGAGAGGCATTTCTCTTTAAGGGTACTCCGATTAAGATTATTATCCGTGAAAGGAAAGATAATAGTAAATGATAGGTTTAAGAATAATTCTACTGATTATTGGTTATGTTTGTGGTCTGCTTGAGACGGGCGTGCTATATGGCAAGATATCCGGTACAGATATAAGAAAACATGGTAGTGGAAATTCTGGTACAACTAATGCACTTAGAGTATTAGGATTTAAAGCAGGTCTTATAGTATTTATCGGAGACTTCTGCAAGTCCTTTATTCCTTGCATGGTTGTTAGATTCGTATTCAGAAACACATATCCAGATTCATATTATTTACTAATGGTATATACAGGATGTGGTGCTGTGCTTGGACATATATTCCCATTTTACCTTAAGTTTAAGGGTGGAAAAGGAATAGCTACTATAGGTGGTTTTGCTGCCAGTGTTATTCATCCTATATTTATTCCAGTACTACTTATTATATTTGTTGGAATAATTGCAATAACTAAATATATGTCTGTTGGCTCTATTTGTCTTATGATAAGTATAGCTGCGACATTTATTATACAGGCATTTCTTGGACTTACATGCTTTGATCTAGGCGTGTCTTCTTCTAAAAATGCCTTCATAGAAAGTTCTATTCTGGTTATTCTTCTTGCTGGGCTAGCTATATTCAAGCATAAGGCAAATATCCAGAGACTCATTAATCATGAGGAAAATAAATTCCATTTTAAGAAACAGGAGGGCGTCTAATGAAGATTTGTGTACTTGGTGCAGGTAGTTGGGGCATAGCACTTACTAAGCTGCTAGCTACAAATAATCATGAATTAACTGTCTGGTCAATTGATCCTGAAGAGATATCTATGCTCAAGGAGTTTGGTCAGCATACCCTTAAACTTCCAGGAGTAATGCTCCCAGGAACAGTTGAGTATACAACTGATATAGAGATAGCTCTTAAGGATAAAGATTTAATAGTTATGGCGGTTCCTTCTCCATTTGTTAGAGGTACAGCTAAGAAGGCATCTGAATTCATTGAGAAGGACAAGATAATAGTAAATGTGGCTAAGGGTATAGAGGAAGATTCTCTTAAGAGATTATCTGAGGTGATAGCTGAAGAAATTCCACAGGCTAGGATAGCAGTTCTTTCAGGACCTAGTCATGCGGAAGAGGTTGGTAAATGTCTTCCTACTACAGTTGTTGTTGGTGCTGCTGATAAAGGACTTGCAAAAACTGTCCAGGATACATTTATGTCTGATTTCTTCAGAGTATATACAAGCCCTGATATGATTGGTATCGAGCTTGGAGGAGCTATAAAGAATGTTATAGCACTTGCTGCTGGTATAGCTGATGGTCTTGGATGTGGTGATAATACTAAGGCTGCTCTTATTACCAGAGGTATATATGAAATGACTTCTCTTGGAGTTGCTATGGGTGGAAAGCCAGAGACCTTCTCGGGTCTATCTGGAACAGGTGACCTGATAGTGACTTGTGCTTCAAAGCATAGTAGAAATAGAAAAGCTGGCTTCCTTATGGGACAGGGAAAGACCTACCAGGAAGCTATGGACGAAGTTAAGATGGTTGTCGAAGGTGTTTATTCTGCAAAGGCTGCTCTTAGTCTTGCAAATAAATATGATGTTGAAATGCCTATAGTTGAATATGTTAATAAGATTCTTTTTGAAGATTATTCAGCTAAGGATGCTTTGCATGACCTTATTACTAGAGATAGAAAGAAGGAAGCTTCAACTCTAACCTGGAGCAACTAATATAGATGGAAAAATTGGATATTAAGCTGGAGACCTTTGAAGGCCCACTCGACCTTCTTCTCCATCTTATTGAAAAGAACAAATTTAATATATTTGATATACCAATAGTTGAGATAACTAAGCAGTATCTGGATTATCTTGATGCGATGGAAGAAGAAGATATGGATGTCATGAGTGAATTTCTCGTAATGGCAGCTACACTTATATCCATCAAATCAAAGATGCTTCTCCCTAAGGAAGAAACCGAGGAGGAAGAAGAGGAAGATCCTAGAGCGGAACTTGTTAAGAGCCTCTTGGAGTATAAGATGTATAAATATGCATCTTCAGAGCTTAAGGATATGTCTATTGATGCTTCAAATGCTTATTTCAAACAGGAATCTATTCCAAAGGAAGTAAAAGAAGTAAAGGAAGATATAGATCCTGCAGAGCTTATAGGCGATATGACTATGCAGCAGCTTAATGAGATATTCAAAACTCTGCTTCGTCGAGAGATTGATAGAGTGGACCCTGTTCGTAGTAAGTTTGGAACAATTACTCGTGAAGAGATTCGTCTTGAGGATAAGATAATCGAGATAAGAAACGAGATAAAGGGTCTAAAAAGTATTAATTTCAAGACTCTTCTCGGAGCTAAAAGAGGTAGACTTAACCTCATAGTTTCCTTCCTTGCAATACTCGAGCTAATGAAGTCTGGAGCTCTTGTTATCAGACAGGATGAAATGTTTGGTGATATATTAATAGATTCTTTGGAGTAAAACCTAAAATGAGTGATATGAATTATAAAGCAGCTATAGAAGCTATACTTTTTGCGACAGGCAGTGCGATTGAAGGCTCAAAGCTGATGGTAGCACTTGGAACTGAAGAAGAGCCTGTACCTAAGAAGGTATTTAATGAAGCAATAAAAGAGCTTATGGCTGAATATGAATCAGAAGATAGAGGTATTCGTTTAATCGAATTAGATGGCAAATACCAATTATGTACCAAGAACGACTACTACGAAGTACTAGGAAAGATTGTAAATATGCCCAAGAAGCATACACTTACTGATGTACTTCTTGAAACTTTATCAATTGTTGCGTATAAGCAGCCTGTAACTAGAGCTGAGATTGAGAAGATAAGAGGTGTATCTTGTAGCCACGCAGTTAACAGACTAGTTGAATATAACTTAATCTGCGAAGTTGGAAGACTTGATGCTCCTGGTCATCCTATTTTATTTGGAACTACGGATGATTTCCTAAGAAGTTTCGGTATATCATCTATGGATGAGCTTCCTGATATATCTCCTGACAAGATAGAAGATTTCAGACGACAGGCTGAAGAAGAGGCAGGTATAGAGGTAACAACCTAAATGAAGATACTCATTATATTAATCCTCATTTTTGTTTTACTGATGATTTTGATAATTCTAGAAAGTATAAGAGAGCTTTCCAATCTAAAGGTTACGGAGTATAATATTGATGCTCCAGAAAATCTAAAAGGTAAAAAGCTTATCTTCTTATCGGATTATCATGAAGCAGCAAAGCTAAATGACAAGATTATTAATGAAATAAAGCGAATTAGTCCCGATATGATACTTATTGGTGGTGATATGCTGAATGGTAAGTCGACCAAAGAAGACACTGCTCCAGCGGTTGGGCTTATTAATTCCATGGCAGATGTTGCCGATATCTACTATGCTATGGGTAATCATGAGAGAAAGCTCATTGATGATATCTACGGAACGGGCAGTATCTGGGAGGACTTCAAAGCTGAAGTTTCAGATAAGGTACATTTTCTGAATAATCAGAATGTGGAACCTATTGAAGATATGGTTATATATGGACTTGATTTGGAGCTTGAATATTTTGCAAGGTTCGTTATTAGAAAGCCTAGTAAAGAGGAGATGCTCAGACTTCTTGGCGCTCCTGATAAAAGTAAAATGAATATACTATTAGGTCATGCACCTGATTTATATAGCTCTTATAAAGAGTGGGGAGCTGATCTTAGTTTTGCGGGACATTTCCATGGTGGAATAGTTAGACTGCCGCTATTAGGTGGTGTTATTTCTCCAAGATTTAGATTCTTCCCAAAATACGATCATGGTTTATATGAAGAAGATGGAGCTAAAATGATAGTTACTAGTGGTCTCGGACAGCATTCTATGAAGCTTCGACTGGGAAATATACCAGAGCTCGTATTAATTAACTTAGTGTAAGGAAAAAGATGAAAAATGTGGTCAAATAAGGTTTTTAGGTACAGTTTTATATCAATTATCAGTATCTTAGTTTTAGGATATCTGTCGATGGTTCTCACGTCTATAGATACTTATTATCCTGGTACGGTTATAAATGGTCAGGATTTCGGATTTAAGAGTCCACTCTATGTAGATAACGCATTATATAAAAACCCATCAGATTACAATTTAGATATAAAGTTCAGAGAGAACACTGAAACTATCAATGGTAGAGCTATTGGTATGAGTGTTAATTATATTGATGAACTTAAAGAAATCAAGAAGTCTCAGAATCCTTTTCTGTGGTTCACCTGCTTCTGGGATGATGAATATACCCTTGAAGAAAGCGTTAAATATAATGATGTAGAAGTGAACAGGATTCTTGATGGATTTGAAGAATTCGACGAATCCAACATGATAGAGCCAAAGAATCCTAGAATTGTTCTAGATGATGATGACACCGTCATTGCCATTGAAGGAGATCTTGGAAATACAATTGAAGATGTAGAGGCTGTTAGAAAGAAGATACACGAAGCGATTGTACTTGAAAGTGAAGAACTTGATGTAGAGGAGCTGGGGGCATATAAAAGACCAGAATATGAGCTGGATGATCAGAGAGTTCAGAACTGTGTAACTTATTGTAACAAGATTGCTTCACTGGATATTGAATATCAGTATGCTGATGAAGAAATACCTATTGAACCTCATTATCTGTTTAGTACCATCAAGATTGCTCATAACTATAATTGTTCTATCAGCAAGGAACAGGTTAGAACTGTTATTGAGAGCTTCTCTAGACTCTATGATACTTTTGATAAGAATAGAACCTTCAAAACTCATGGAAGAGATAGCATAACGATTACTAATAGTCATTATGGCTGGAAGATAAATATAGATGAAGAAGTCGAAAATCTATATGAGGATATAGTTCATCATAATGATGTTACTAGAGAACCAGCCTTTGAATATACTGGTTATTACTATGATCTGGATGATAAGGATGACGTAGGAGACTTCTATGCTGAGGTAGATCTTGCTAATCAGCATATGTACCTATATAAGAGAAATAATGTCATACTTGATTCTGATGTAGTTACTGGTTGTGTAGCTCTTGGAAGAGGTACACCAGGTGGTATATATAGCGTAGCATATAAGCAGTCACCAGCCATTCTGGTAGGTGAAGATTATGAGACCCCTGTTACATATTGGATGCCATTTAATGGTGGTATAGGCTTCCATGATGCAACCTGGAGAGGAAGCTTCGGTGGAACTATATATATGTATGCAGGTTCGCATGGTTGCGTCAATATGCCATATTACAAAGCACAGGAACTATTTGGCCTGATAGAAGCTGGAATGCCAGTAATTGTTTATTGACATTATTTCCTAATAAAGCTAAAATTATAATGTTCGTTTTAAAACTAGATGAAAGGTCGTGAATGTATGAAAACTAAGGTTCTTTCACTATATGTAGAAAATACAGCTGGTGTACTTAGTAGAGTATCAGGAATGTTCAGTAGACGTGGATATAACATTGATAGTTTATCTGTTGGTGTGACTGAAGATCCTAAGTATTCTAGAATGACTGTAGTTGTTACAGGAGATGACAAGATTCTTACTCAGATCAAGAGTCAGCTTAATAAGCTCGAGGATGTTAAGAGTGTGGTTGAGCTGAAGAATAATGAATCTGTTACAAGAGAGCTTGTTCTTATAAAGATAAAGGCTGATGCTACAGAGAGACAGCAGATTATATCTGTTGCTAATGTATATAGAGCAAATATTGTTGATGTATCTCAGGATTCAATAATGGTTGAGATCACAGGTAACAATAATAAGGTTGAAGCTTTCAAGAGTCTTCTTGAAGGATTTGAGATTCAGGAAATGGTTCGTACTGGAATCACAGGTCTTATCAGAGGCCGCGCTGAGTCTGATGATTAATCAGTTAATTATGCTTTAAGCAAATTAATATAATAAATCTATATTATAAAGGGAGGCATTAAAATGTCAGATTTAAAGATTTTTTATGAGCAGGATTGTAACTTATCACTGCTAGATGGAAAGACTATCGCAATAGTTGGTTACGGTAGCCAGGGTCATGCACATGCGCTTAATCTTAAGGACTCAGGAGCTCACGTAATCATTGGATTATATGAGGGAAGTAAGTCTTGGAAGAAAGCTGAGGAGCAGGGCTTCGAGGTTTACACAACAGCAGAGGCTGCTAAGAAGGCAGATATCATCATGATTCTTATCAACGATGAGAAGCAGGCAGCTATGTACAAGAAAGATATCGAGCCAAATCTTGAGGCAGGTAACATGCTTATGTTTGCACACGGTTTCAATATTCACTTTGGACAGATCGTTCCACCTGCAGATGTAGATGTAACAATGATCGCACCAAAGGCTCCAGGACATACAGTACGTTCAGAGTATCAGGCTGGTAAGGGTACACCTTGTCTTATCGCTGTATATCAGGATGCTACAGGTCATGCACAGGATATGGCACTTGCTTATGGTGCTGGTATCGGTGGTGCTAGAGCTGGACTTCTTGAGACAACATTCAGAATTGAGACAGAGACAGACCTCTTTGGTGAGCAGGCAGTTCTTTGTGGTGGTGTTGTAGCTCTTATGCAGGCTGGTTTCGAAACACTTACAGAAGCTGGATATGATCCAAGAAATGCTTACTTTGAGTGTATACATGAGATGAAGCTTATCGTAGACCTTATCTATCAGAGTGGTTTCGCTGGAATGAGATATTCTATCTCTAACACAGCTGAGTACGGTGATTACATCACAGGTCCTAAGATCATTACTGAGGATACAAAGAAGGCTATGAAGAAAGTTCTTTCAGATATCCAGGATGGTACATTCGCTAAGGACTTCCTTCTCGATATGTCATCAGCTGGTGGACAGGCTCACTTCAAGGCTCTTCGTAAGATCAAGGCTGAGCATCCATCAGAAGTTATCGGTAAAGAGATTCGTTCACTTTACAGCTGGTCAGATGAAGACAAGCTCATCAATAACTAATTTAGAACCTTTAATAAGGGGTAGCTTTATGCTGCCCCTTTTATTAAATAAAAATTTATGGGGAGGTAGAAAATGATTCAATTAAACAATGTATTTAACAACGAGAACATGAAATGTATCGCTAGTGGGGGACAGTATTTCATATACGAGCATCAGAAAGATCTTTCTGTAACTCCATGGTCAGCAACAACTGATTATTTCATGCAGCAGATGAATGTTAAGAAGCGTCAGCTTCTTGTACAGCTCAACAATTCTGCTTGTAAGATGCAGGCAGGAGCTATGCAGTGGGTTGCTGGTAACGTTCAGGCTACATCTGGTATTAAGAGTGCTGGTGGATTCCTTAAGAATGCTATTAAGGGTGCTGTGTCAGGTGAGTCAGCTGTTAAGCCTGAGTATTCAGGACAGGGATTTGTAATGCTTGAGCCTACATATAAGTATCTTATTATTGAGGATGTTGGTGCATGGGGATCAGGTATGGTACTTGATGATGGACTCTTCCTTTGCTGTGATGCTGGTATCCAGGAGCAGATTAATAAGAGATCAAATGTTTCTTCTGCTTTACTTGGTGGAGAGGGTCTCTTCAACCTTTGTCTGGCTGGACAGGGTTATGCAGTTCTTGAAAGCCCAGTTCCTAGAGAGGAGCTCTTCGAGTTCAACCTTCAGGACGATGTTCTTAAGATTGATGGAAATATGGCTATTGCTTGGTCAAGTTCACTTCAGTTTACTGTTGAGACACTTACAGGTAATGCTATCGGTTCTGCAGCTTCAGGTGAAGGACTTGTAAATGTATATCGTGGAACTGGTAAGGTTCTTATGGCTCCTACAGTTGGACAGGCTCCAACAATGAGTTCAGTTAATGGTCCTGAGACAACACCTACTTCATCACAGGGTATTGCAGGTAGTGTAGCAAGTAGCTTACTTAATCTGTAAGATTAATATAATATGAATATTAATTAGAGTCGGGTTTATTATCCCGGCTCTAATCATTCTATGCCGAAGGCAAAGAATCTTAATAGATTTTTGGAGATAATAAATGACGCACTTAGAAGCACAATCATATATTATGCCATTTATAGAGAAGAAGGTTCCTCATGACAAACAGGGAGACTTTGTTCTTCATATGAAGAATTGTAAGAAATGTCATGATGAGCTTGAGATTTACTATACTCTAATGGTTGGTATGAGACAGCTGGATAATAATGAGGCTATGTCTACAGACTTTAGTAAGGATCTAGAGAGAGATCTTAGATCCATGAGTCATGGAGTTAGAAATCGTAAGGGTTTCAAGATTTCGGCCTTTTCTATTTTTCTTACAATAGCTATTTTTCTTGGTTCTGCTGTATATGCCGGAATTCTTGCGAGAATATATAGCTTCGAACAAAGTACAAAGGCTTCCGAACAGGGAAACTATTATTTTCATGATAGCTTAGGGGAAACAATGTATATCGAGGATATCGATAACATTCAGCAAAGTAATAAAATCAGTGTTGAAAAACAAATTAGTGATTATCAAAGAATAGATGGATATATAAGACTCGAAAAGGATTATCAAAGTATTGTAAATATAGGAGAAGAGTATCTAGATGAAGAAGCTGCTACTGATTGACGGAAATAGCATAATGAATAGAGGGTATTATGCACTACCAAATACACTCACATCACCAAAGGGCATTCATACAAATGCCCTTTTAGGATTTATGAACATTTTTTATAAGGTTTATGGTGAGGAAAAGCCTACCAATATTATCGTTGCCTTTGATGTTCATGAGCCTACCTTTAGACATAAGATGTACGCGGAATATAAAGGTACACGTCATCCAATGGATGATGAGCTAAGAGAACAGTTCCCAATTATCAAGGAAATCCTTAAAGATATGGGAGTCCTCTGTGTTGAGAAGGGCGGTTATGAAGCCGATGATATAATCGGAACTTATTCTAGACAGGGAATAAGCGAAGGACTCGATGTAACGATTCTTTCAGGAGATAGAGATCTTCTTCAGCTTGCAACAGATACAGTGCTGGTTAGAATTCCTAAGACAAAGGCAGGTAAAACAACTGTCGAGGATTATTATGCTAAGGATGTAGAGGCAGAATACGGAGTTACTCCGCTTGAGTTTATTGAAATGAAGGGACTCATGGGTGATACCTCTGATAATATTCCAGGTGTACAGGGAATAGGACCTAAGACAGCTTCTAGTATTATTCAGAAATATCATTCAATTGAAGCTGCTCTTGAAGATATTGATAATGTTAAACCAGATAGAGCTAGAAAGAATCTTGATGAGAATAGAGAAATGGCCCTATTCAGTAGAGAACTTGCCACAATTAAGCTTGATTGTGAACTAGATAATAAGATATCAGATTCTGAAGTGGGTAAGGAACAGATCTTCAGTAAGAAGGTATTTAATATATTCCTTGAATATGGAATGAAGAGCCTTCTCAAAAGATTTGATGATATTAGTTCTGACGAGGAGGAAACTCCAAAGGATGTAAATCTTGAAATAAAGGATATCGACTATAAGGAAATGGTATCCCTTATAAATAAATCAGGTGCTACAAATATCGGACTAGGTTTTACCCTTATTGACGGGGATATTCATGGCGCTGCAGTTTGCCTTGGCTCAGATGTATATATAGTTAGAGGAGATGCTGTAAGAGGAATAAGACAGGATATTAATTCTGATATATGCATATCACTAATTAGTATTAAAGAATATATTAGATATTTTGGGTTTAGTAGAGAGGATAATCTATTTTGTCCTTCACTTGCTGCATATCTTTTGTCTCCGCTAAATAGTACATATGATTACAGTTTTATTGCTGCAAAGTACCTGGATGCTTCCTTTGAAGATGAGAAGATACTTATGGGCAAGGATGTGCCAAATATATTCTCTTTTGATATGGAAAACTACCGCAAACTTATTGCTTATATGGCTTATACAGCGGCTAATTCAAGAGATATTTTAAACAGAAAGCTAGACGAAACAGGTTTACATAATCTTTATACAGATATTGAATATCCACTTATCTTTATTCTTGATTCTATGGAAAGATATGGTGTTAAGACTAATAAAGATTTCCTTATTAATTTTGGCGAAGAGCTGGATGAAAGGATAAATAATCTAACCCAAAAGATTTATGAACTTGCAGGTGAGGAATTTAATATAAATTCTACTAAGCAGCTGGGAGTCATTTTATTTGAGAAGCTTGGACTTAAGAGTGGTAAGAAAACTAAGAGTGGTTATTCAACAAATGTAGATGTCTTAAATAAGATAAAGGACGAGCATGAAATAATTCCACTAATTCTAGAATATAGGTCAGTGACTAAGCTTAAATCCACATATGTTGAAGGACTAATAGATACTATAGCCGGTGATGGAAGGATACATTCTAAGTTTAACCAGACAGTAACAGCTACTGGTCGACTTAGTTCAACAGAGCCTAACCTTCAGAATATTCCTACTAGAACTGCGGAAGGTAGGGAGATTAGAAGGGCGTTTGTACCAGAAGATGGATTTACCTTCGTAGATGCCGATTATTCCCAGATAGAGCTAAGAGTTATGGCTTCTATATCTGAAGACCAGTCTCTTATAGATGCATTTAATTCCTCTAAGGATATACATGCAATTACTGCTTCACAGGTATTTGGTGTAGAGCTTGGTGATGTAACTCCTGAGCTTAGACGTAGAGCTAAGGCTGTTAATTTCGGTATTATTTATGGAATTAGTTCCTTTGGACTAGGCGAGGATCTTGGAATATCAAGAAAAGAAGCAAAAGAATATATAGATAATTATTACGTGACCTATAGCAAGGTTAAGGAATATTTGGATAAATGCGTATCAGATGCTAAAGAGCTTGGATACGTGAAGACACTATACGGCAGAATTAGACCTATACCAGAACTACAGAGTTCTAACTTCATGCAAAGATCCTTTGGTGAAAGAGTTGCTATGAATTCGCCTATTCAGGGAACTGCCGCAGATATCATTAAGCTTGCTATGATAAAGGTTTATGACGAGCTAAAGAAGCGCGGCCTTAAGTCTAGAATGATCCTACAGATTCACGATGAACTTCTGATTGAGACTGCGAATGATGAGATAGAAGAAGTGAAGGAACTTCTCCGTGAGAACATGGAAGGTGCTGCAAAACTTGCTGTACCTCTTTACGTGGATGTGCATACTGGTGATAGTTTATACGATGCTAAATAGGGGTATGATATGTTTATACTTGGTATAACTGGTGGAATAGGAACAGGTAAATCCACTGTTCTAGATATCCTTAAAACAGAATATAACGCTTATATTCTTGAGGCAGATAAAGTGGCTCATTTACTTATGCTGCCTGGGAAGTCAGCATTTAACGATATTGTAGCTACCTTTGGTGAGGATATTCTGACGGAAGAGGGCGTAATAGATAGAAATGAACTAGGCAAAAGAGTAATGAGTGATAAAGGTAGCCTCGAAAAGCTTAATAATATAGTTCATCCAGCGGTTAAGAAATATATAATGCAAGATATTTCGGAAAAACAAAGTGATTTTCTGGAAGAAACTGAAAATAAAGAAAAAATAAGTTTATATGTTATAGAAGCTGCGCTTCTTATCCAGGATGGATATAAGGAGATATGTGACGAGATATGGAGTATTATTACATCTGAAGCTATAAGGATAGAACGTCTTATAGCTAGTAGAGGCTATACAGAAGAGAAGGCAAGAGGCTTTATAAAGAATCAGCCTAGCGATGAATATTTCATTTCTAACAGTGACAGAGTCTTATATAATAACGGTTCCTCTGAGGAACTTATGACTGCTATAAAGTTACAAATGGATAGTGTTTGTCATACTGGATAAAGAGATATTTGTCATATCGGATAATATGATATTTTATTTGATGATTTATTCGAATTATGGTATATTGTCTATGTATGATTTTGGGGAGATTCTGCTATGTCTGAAGAGTTTAAACTAAAGAGTCTGAATGACTTTAGAATATATAATAGAG
>CACYQC010000015.1 GCA_902776395.1 uncultured Lachnospiraceae bacterium | reverse complement strand
AGTCCAGGCATAGTCATAATCTGACCAGCTATAGCAACTACGAATCCAGCACCTGCAGATACATAAACCTCTCTGATATTAACCTTGAATCCAGTAGGTCTACCCAGAAGCTTCTGATCATCTGAAAGTGAATACTGAGTCTTAGCCATACATACAGGTACATTTCCGAATCCAAGAGCCTCCAGCTTCTTAAGAGCATTGTTTGCCTCTGGACTATATTCAACACCATCTGCACCATAGATTTCCTTAGAGATTGTCTCAATCTTCTCCTTAAGACTAAGATCATCCTCATAGAGGAACTTGAAGTTAGGACTTCCTTCTTCGACAGCATCAAGAACCTGCTTAGCAAGCTCGATACCACCGTCTCCGCCCTTCTCCCAAACTTCTGAGATAGCGAAGCGACATCCTCTTTCCTCTACAAACTCTTTGATTGCAGCAACTTCTGCATCAGTATCCGCAACGAACTTGTTGATAGTAACAACAACAGGTACATTGTATTTCTTAAGATTCTCGATATGCTTACCAAGATTAACGATACCCTTCTTAAGAGCCTCAACATTCTCCTGGTTCAGCTCATCCTTTGGAATTCCGCCATTATATTTCATGGCTCTAGCTGTAGCTACAAGAACAACAGCATCTGGCTTAATTCCAGCCATACGGCACTTAATATCAAGGAACTTCTCTGCTCCAAGGTCAGCACCGAAACCAGCCTCAGTGATTACAAGATCAGCAGCCTTAAGAGCAAGCTTTGTAGCTCTTACTGAGTTACAACCATGAGCGATATTTGCAAATGGACCACCATGTACAAATACAGGATTGTTCTCCAGTGACTGAATCAGGTTAGGTCTGATAGCATCCTTAAGAAGAACCGTCATAGCACCAACCGCCTTAAGCTGTGCAGCTGTAACAGGCTCATTATCATAGTTATATGCAACGATTATTCTACCAAGTCTAGCCTTGAGGTCTTCAAGATTCTCAGCCAGACAAAGAATAGCCATAACCTCTGTTGCAACTGTTATACAGAAATGATCTTCTCTAACAACACCGTCAAGTCTTTTACCAAGACCAACAGTTATATTTCTAAGAGCTCTATCATTCATATCCAGACATCTCTTAATTACAACTCTCTTAGGATCGATACGAAGTTCATTTCCTTGAAGTAAATGATTATCAAGCATAGCACAAAGAAGATTATTTGCAGAAGTTATAGCATGGAAATCACCTGTAAAATGCAGGTTAAGCTTATCCATAGGAACAGCCTGAGCATATCCACCACCGGCAGCTCCACCCTTTATACCGAAACAAGGTCCAAGGGATGGTTCTCTGATAGCTACTACTGAATTGATATCCAGCTTTCTCATAGCATCACCAAGACCAAGTGTTACTGTAGTCTTTCCCTCACCTGCTGGAGTTGGATTGATAGCTGTAACAAGTACAAGCTTACCATTCTCCTTATCAGCTAATTTTCCGATGAATTCATCGCTAAGCTTAGCCATGCTTTTTCCGTACATTTCGATATCATCTTCAGTAGCGCCGATCTTCTCAGCGATTTTTCTGATATCAACCATCTGTGCTTCTTGTGCGATTTGGATGTCTGTCTTCATAATAAACTCCTTTTATTATTTATTTACCCTCGAGAATATAACTTAGTTTTTCTTTAAGACATACTATCTAGTCTTTCATCAAACTCTGTCATATTCATCAGTATCTTTCTAGGCTTTGTACCTTCTTCAGGTCCCACAACACCAAATTCTTCCAGCTGATCCATTATACGAGCCGCTCTGTTGAATCCAATTCTAAGCATTCTCTGAAGATATCCGATAGATGCCTTGTCCTTTTCAATTACAAATCTAGCCGCATCTTCGAAATATTCATCATATCTATCCCCATCGTCAGAGGAGGAACCGCCAGATGCTCCGGCACCACCACCAACATTTGATGAATCTATGCTCTGTGTTACTTCTTCATCATAGGAAGCTTCCGCATTATCCTTAATGTAATTAACAACCGCCATAACTTCATCATCATCGATAAATGCACCTTGAACTCTGACAGGCTTTGTATATCCAGTTGGATAGAATAACATATCACCCTTACCAAGCAGCTTCTCTGCTCCTACCATATCAAGGATTGTTCTAGAATCAACTCCTGATGAAACCGCAAATGCGATTCTAGAAGGAACATTTGCCTTGATAAGACCTGTGATAACATCAACTGATGGTCTCTGAGTTGCAATAACGAGATGAATACCTGCCGCTCTTGCCAGCTGAGATAGTCTAACTATACTATCTTCAACCTCTTTATGAGCTACCATCATAAGGTCAGCCAACTCATCAACAATAACAACCAGTTGATACATATGCTTAAACATAGGATCTTCGTTAGGTCCCTGTTCATTTACCTTCTTATTAAAGCCTTCGATGTTTCTAACATTATAATTAGCAAACAGCTGATATCTCTTAGTCATCTCATCCACTGCCCAGTTAAGAGCTCCTGCCGCCTTCTTAGGATCTGTTACAACAGGAATAAGCAAATGTGGTATTCCATTATAAGATGTCAGCTCAACCATCTTAGGATCGACCATGATAAGTCTTACATCTTCAGGTGAAGATTTATAGAGAATACTCATTATAAGAGTATTTATACAAACTGATTTACCAGAACCTGTAGCACCTGCAATAAGTAAGTGAGGCATCTTCGCTATATCACTTATAACAAGCTGACCACTGATATCCTTACCAACCGCAAATGCAACATTAGACTTAAATCTTCTAAAGAGGTCATTATCTATAAGATCTCTGAAATATACTACCTGATTAGACTTATTTGGTATCTCTATACCGATAGCAGCCTTTCCAGGAATAGGTGCTTCTATTCTAATATCCGCTGCAGCAAGCGCCATCTTAATATCATTTTCAAGGGAAAGAATCTTGTTAACTCTTACTCCCTGTTCTGGCTGAAGCTCATATCTTGTGATAGCTGGTCCAACGCTACAATTAGTGATAGTTACATTTACACCGAAACTCTCAAGTGTAGACTTAAGAGTAATAGCTGTTTCTCTAACAGTAGCATCCCCTGTCTTATCATAAGAAGATCTTCCACCTGATCTAAGAAGCTTAACTGGTGGGAATTTATACTTTTTCTTTGAATCGGAACGTTTACTGATCTCGTTAGATATTTCCTTAGTCGCTTCGTTCTTATCCTTCTCAGTAACCTTCTCAACCTCTTCAGGGGCTTCCTCAACAGTTCTCTTTTTAGGACCTTTATAGCTTTCAGTTACAGAACCACTTCTCTCCTCATACTTAGTATCGCTACCAAGTGGATCATTATAAGTTGCAGGATCAACTTCAAGTTCGAAGAAATCCTTTGGCTTATATTCAGGAGCTATTTCTGAAACAGCTTTAATTTCTTTGAAAGAATCCTTTGGTTTAACCTGCAAAGTATCTCCTGTTGGTTCGAGCACCTTGATATCACTAAGTATTCCACTATCAGACTTTACGTCCTTAAGCTCCTGTGCAGCAGGAATCTTGACATCAACCATCTTGGATTTAGCCTTTGCCTTCTTAGCAAGGGCTCTTTCTCTAGCCTTTGCCTCAGCACGGGCCTTAGCTTCTTCTTCTGATTTTCTAATTATTTCCTCTATTTCACGCTCTTCATCATCGTCGTAATCATCTTCATCATCATAATAAGCAGCTTCTCTTAGATTAAGGAACATGAAAAGACGACCAATATCCGCAAGACGAACATTAGTAACAATTATGATTGCAATAAGTGCTAGAAGAACTGTAATAATTACTGCACCTACTCTACTAAGAAGCTTAGCAATAAGAACAATTATTCCTCCAAATATAACACCACCACCTCTGTGGTCTGAATATCCATCGAAATATAGTTCCTTTATACCAACACCTTTAGTACCAACAACAAGTTGACATATAAAACCAAAAGCAAGGAAAAGAACCATTATCCATATGAGTTTCTTTATAAGCTTTGGCTTAGGACCATTTGCCATGATAAAGCAAAATGCAACAAAGAAAAACACTGGTAACACATAAAAAGCAGCTCCGAAGAGTCCAAAGAAAAATCCACTAAATATCTTACCAACTTTTCCACATACGCCATAAGTACCTAATACAAGTATCAGGTTTATAGCAAAGAAAACTATAGTATAGATATCACGTAGATTTTCTGGAGGCGTCTTAGCCTCTTCTCTTTCTGCTGCCCTTTTCTTAATGTAAGCCTTTGAATTACGGTTAGGCGTTCTACTTGTTGTTCTTTTAGTTGTTTTTCTGGAACCAGACTTTGAACTCGCCATTTATTTCCACCTTGTAAACCCCTCCATAGAATCTATGGAGGGGATATAATTTATGAAATATAGAGAATTACTTCATTCTCATCTTTTAACTTGTCCGCAGGCAAGTATGGACTATCAAGACTCTCACCATTCAAGGTAATGCTCTTGAAGCCGCTTTCAGCACCATTAGGATTATAAACCTTGATATTTAAATGTGCTCCACGGAAATCCTTAGATATCTCGAATTCTTTCCAATCTGATGGAATAGAAGGAGCAATCTTCAGTCCGTAGAAATCAGGTCTCATTCCCATGATACCCTCTACGCATCCAACCATAACAGTTGATGCTGTTCCTGTAAGCCAGTGAACATGTGCTCTACCATGCTTAGGGCTATCCTTACCTTCAACAAACTGACCATAGCAGTAAGGTTCAAGCTTTCTGATTTCAGCCTTATCATTCTGAGCTGCTGGAGCATTTTCCATAAAGTATTCAAATGCTCTATTACCATGTCCCTTAAGTGACTCAGCAAGAATTATCCAGCCCTGTGGCTGAGAGAATATACCACCATTCTCCTTAGTAGATGCATTGAAGAGAAGCATGAGTGCTCCATCAAATGCATGTTCCTTATAAGATGGTGCCATAAGCATAACACCGTAATCTGTGTTAAGCTCTCTATGAACACTTTCAAGTGCAAGGTCTGACTGCTCTTCGCTTGCAAATCCACTGATAACAGACCAGCTCTGTGGGTTTAACCACATATTTGCTTCTGGGTCATTTCTGTTACCAATTTCCTTACCTGACTCCATATAGCCTCTGATGAATCTATCTTCATTCCAGCATTCACTGAGAATCTTACCTAGCTTCTCCTGCTGCTCATCTATATAAGCTATGTATTCACTATCATTCTTATGCTCTGCGAACTTCTTGATAATAGTAAATGCATAATATAGCTGGAAGGCAACGAAGGTTGATTCCCCCTGCTTTCCAAGTCTCAGACAGTCATTCCAGTCTGCATGAAGACCTGCTGGCATACCATGATTTCCAAGTCTATTCATTGAGAAATCAATAGCTCTCTTCAAATGATCATATACAGAACCTTCGTCCTTATTAGCATATGTGATAACTTCATCTATAAAATCAAGATTTCCAGATTCAGAAATATACTTAAATACTGTTGGGAACAGCCACAGTGCATCATCCGCTCTATAAGATGGATGGCCTGTTTCCTTAGCATAAACTGAATTCTCATCGTTTTCATCAGGACAAGTCTCATGACCTGCATTGTGATTAAACTTAACAAGTGGAAGTCCACCACCGTTATCAACCTGAGCTGAAAGCATGAATCTAATCTTATCAGCAGCCATCTCAGGATCCAGATGAATGATACCCTGAATATCCTGAACTGTATCTCTGTAACCATATCCATTTCTAAGACCACAGTATATGAATGAAGCAGCTCTAGACCAGATAAAAGTCATGAAGCAGTTAAATGCATTCCATGTATTTATCATTGTATTGAACTCTTCGCTTGGTGTCTTAACCTGGAAATGCTCCAGCTTACCATGCCAGTAAGTAATAAGCTCTTTAAGATCAGCTTCTACAGCAGCCTCTGCGTTACTATAATTAGCAATTATAGCTTCAGCTTCTTCATCAGACTTCATACCTACTATGAATACCAGATTCTTTGACTCACCTGGTGCAAGGCTAATCTTAGAAGAAAGAGCCCCACAGCTGTTAAGATTGTAATTCATCTCTCCGCCAAGATCACCCGTCTCAACTCCAATTGGATTTGAATAATTGCGGTAATTTCCAAGGAAAGCTTCCTTGTCACCACAATATGAAGAAACTGGAGAACCAGCAATACCAAGGAATCTCTGTTTAACAGTACTTCCATTTACTGCTGAATTACAAACATTTTCATTTATTACCTGCTTAACTCTATTATTCATAAAGTAAGTTCTTGTAATAAAAAGTGTATACTGAAGGTTAACCTGATCCTGCTCATAGTTACCCTCATTAGTAAACTCAGCATATCCTGTAAGAGTAAGGTCTCTAGCCTTATCAGAATTGTTAGTTACCTTTACAGCCCAAACTTCATAAGTCTTATCAAGGGGCACATAATAAGTTGCCTCAGATGCGATACCCTGATAGTCTGCCTTGATAACTGTATATGCTGTACCATGTCTTACTTCACTCTTAAAAGTATCAAGTGATTTTCCGACAGGCATCCATGAGTTTGACCAGTATTCACCGGTTTCGTTATCTCTAAGATAGATATAACGACCCGGCTGATCAAAACTGTTAAATACATATCTAAGAATACGACCGTTAGCTCCTGATTTCTCGAAGCTGTAACCTCCGGCATTATTAGAAATGATAGCACCATACTCTGGTGAGCCAAGATAATTGGCCCATGGAGCTGGTGTATCAGGCTTTGTTATAACGTATTCTTTCTTAGTTTCATCAAAAAACCCGTATTGCATAACAAATTCCTCTCGATTTTTTAACACTAATTATTCTGCATCCTTAAGTGAAAGGCTGATCTTGCCCATCTCGATACCAAGAACCTTAACTCTTACCTTGTCACCGATATTAACAACATCCTCTACCTTTTCAACTCTTTCCTTAGCGAGTTTAGAAATGTGGATCATACCATCCTTATTAGGTGTAATCTGAACAAATGCACCAAATGGCATTATTCTAACAACTTCACCTTCATAAGTCTTTCCTACCTCGATAGGATCTACTATAAGCTTAATAGTCTTGATTGCATTATCGATACCATCCTGGTTGATTCCACAAACTGAAACCATTCCCTCATCGTCGATATCAATCTTAACTTCATTCTCTTCAATGATCTGGTTGATCATCTTACCCTTCTGTCCGATTACATCACCAATCTTCTCAGGATCAATCTGTAATGAAACGATCTTTGGAGCATATTCATTAACTGTCTCACGAGGAGCTGGGATAGCCTTGAGCATGCACTCATCAAGAATAAAGAATCTAGCCTGTCTTGTACGCTCGATAGCACCCTTAATAATCTCATTTGTAAGACCATGAATCTTGATATCCATCTGAATAGCTGTGATACCTTCCTTAGTACCTGCTACCTTGAAGTCCATATCTCCAAAGAAGTCCTCAAGACCCTGAATATCTGTAAGAAGTACGAAGTCATCGTCTGTCTCACCTGTAACAAGACCACAGCTGATACCTGCTACTGGAGCCTTGATAGGAACACCTGCTGCCATAAGTGACATACATGAAGCACATGTTGAACCCATTGATGTAGAACCATTTGATTCAAATGTCTCAGATACGGCACGGATAGCGTATGGGAAATCTTCCTTAGATGGAAGTACTGGTACAAGTGCTCTCTCTGCAAGTGCACCGTGTCCTATCTCACGACGTCCTGGTCCACGAGATACCTTTGTCTCACCTACTGAATATGATGGGAAGTTGTAATGATGCATATATCTCTTTTCTGTTACATACTCATCAAGACCATCAATTCTCTGAGCCTCTGAAAGAGGAGCAAGTGTTACTATATCACAGATCTGTGTTTGTCCTCTTGTGAACATAGCAGAACCGTGAACTCTAGGAATAAGATCTACCTCTGCTGCAAGTGGTCTAATCTGATCAAGAGCACGACCATCTGGACGCTTATGATCCTTGAGAATCATCTTACGAACTGTCTTCTTCTGATACTGATAAAGTGCATCACCAAGGAAGCTAAGCCACTCTTCATTGTCGGCATATCTCTCTTTTAACTGCTCCTTGAAAGCGTCGATATTCTTCTCTCTTGTCTGCTTGTCATCAGTAAATACAGCCTGCTCCATTGTCTCAGGAGGAATAACTGTCTTGATATCCTCGAAGAGTTCTTCTGGAACTGCATAGCTCTTGTAAGTGAACTTCTCCTTACCACAATCAGCAACGATCTTGTCGATGAACTCAATAACCTTCTGATTAACCTTGTGTGCCTCGAAGATAGCCTCAAGCATCTTCTCCTCAGGAACCTGATTAGCACCAGCTTCGATCATGATAACCTTGTACTTTGTTGAAGCAACTGTAAGGTTAAGATCTGATACTGACAGCTGAGCTGCACTTGGGTTGAATACAAGGTGATCATTTATAAGACCAACCTGTGTTGTAGCACATGGGCCATCAAATGGAATATCAGAGATAGATGTTGCGATTGCTGAACCAAGCATAGCTGTAAGCTCTGGTCTACAATCAGGATCAACTGAAAGAACTAAGCTTTCAAGAGTAACATCATTTCTGAAATCCTTTGGGAAAAGAGGTCTCATAGGACGATCGATAACACGACATGTAAGTGTAGCGTTCTCAGATGCTTTTCCCTCTCTCTTATTGAATCCACCAGGGATCTTTCCAACAGCGTACATCTTCTCGTTATACTCAACTGAGAGTGGGAAGAAATCGATTCCATCCCTTGGCTCCTTTGAAGCTGTTGCTGTTGATAAAACTACAGTATCTCCATAATGAATGAGTACTGCGCCGTTTGCCTGCTTACCTACTCTATCAACGTCTACGCGAAGAGTTTTTCCGGCAAGCTCCATTTCATACTTCTTGTACATTTTTCGTCTCCTTCGAAATAATAAGTATTTGATTATCCGAGGTTCCGAAACGACTGAAAAAACATGAAAAAACCTTTTGTCAGGTCAACTACTATTCATGGCTTTTCAGCAGTCTCGGTTTGGGAAAATACAGCAGTTCCCTTCACCTCGCATAATCCATACAAGTTTACCATAACAAAAGGTGCTATTCAACTAAATTTATTATATTTTCTTATGTTTTTTTGCTATATTTAAAATCAGAATTCAATGATCTCCGCTATTTCTGATGGTGTTAATCTATCAGTATAAATAACCTGGTCAGCAAATATCTCATAATAAGGATTTCTGCTATCTAGCATCATGCTTACACGTTTCCTAAGTTCTTCCTCAGATTCCGATTGCAGGAGTGGTCTTGAGTCATCTCCTTTTACACGCTCCACTATTGTATCTACGTCCGCTTTAAGATAAACCACGTGACCAAGCTTACCTAAATTATCTCTATTTCCTTTTCTAAGAACAGCTCCACCACCTGTAGAAATAACAGTATTTGATAGATTACTTAGTCCAGATATAACTTTAGACTCAAGATTTCTGAAATACTCCTCAGATTCATAGGTAAATATATCATTTATGGATCTTCCCTCTTTCTGAACAATATATTCATCAAGATCAATGAAATCCATATTCCTGTCTTTTGCGAGCGCCTTACCTACGCTAGTCTTACCGGAACCCATATATCCAACGAGAACTATATTCTCGCCGTATATCTTCTTGCAGAGTTCAGCATAAACTCTTTCAGCATTCTCCGCTGTTATCTTCACACCAAACCACATTTCAAAGGCGATAATACCTTGATACAGAAGCATCGTCAGTCCATTATCATTCTTTATTCCGAGTCTATCTAAAGTAGAAAGAAATGGAGTAACTGCAGGATTATAAATCAGGTCATAGCCATACTCAGCCATTCTATAGAAATCATCATCCTCTATAAGCTTTCCATCGTCCTCTTTAAGACCCAGAGATGTACACTGGAACATTATATACTTATCTTCAGGAATAGACTTATAATCCTCCTGAGCAATAGGTGTAATAAGGTCATTATCAGCTGTGAGAGCCTGAGCCTTATCAAAGCTTCTATTAACCAGATATATCTTGGAAGCACCAGCATTCCTTAGCATAATTGAAACTGCACGAGCTGCGCCACCAGCTCCAAGGATAATAGCCTTCTTACCTTCCAGCTCTATCCCCTTAGATTCGAGCGCTCTCTTAAGGCCTGGCATATCTGTATTATAGCCCTTATAGCCTCCATTTGAACGAACCAGTGTATTTACTGCTCCTATCTCAGCCGCTTCCTCATCTATACCGCTAAGAACCTTCATCACCTCCTGCTTATATGGCACAGTTACGTTCAGTCCATAAACATCAGAAGCTGCAAGTCCATTAACAGCGGTAACTATATCATTCTCAACATGAATAGGAACATAAACTGCATCTATTCCTAATAATTCACACAAAGTATTATGTATAACAGGGGAAAGCGTATGCTCTATCGGATTACCAATCACACCTAATATCTTCGTTCTTCCATCTATGTGCATTTTTTTACTCCTTATAAATACCTACATTGTCTTCCAGCATACATATTATATTTATCGACATCGCTTCCGCTCGGTGCGGGCTACCCCTAGCGGCCGCTTCGCTCGCTAAGCTCTCACTTCGTGCTTTGCACTCGTGAATCGCTAAGCGCCGAGACCCGCAACGGCCTCTAAATATAATATGTATGATGGAAGACCTCAGATATTATAACATATAAAAGAAAAAAGGCACATAAAATGTGCCTTTAAAATACAGATTATTTTCTAAGTCCAAGCTTCTGAACTATAGCTCTGTAACGCTCGATATCCTTACTCTTAAGGTATGCAAGCATGTTTCTTCTCTGACCTACCATCTTAAGAAGTCCTCTTCTTGAATGGTAATCATTTGGATGATCCTTGAAATGCTCATTAAGATCATTGATTCTTGCTGTAAGAATAGCTACCTGTACTTCTGGTGAACCAGTATCGTTTGCACCATTACCATACTTAGCAGCGATCTCAGCCTTCTGCTCTTTAGTAATCATAGTTACTACCTCCTTTATAATATATACGCCACATACCGAGTCCCGGTCGGAGTTCTCCGTAAACACAGTATGGGTTTAAAACATGTGTATTCTATACGAATAAACTTATTATGTCAAGTTGAATTTATTACCCTATAGGCTTTTCATGATTTTATAGTAAATCATAAGTTTTCATGAGTTTATCCAAAGTTGATGTAGTATTGCTCATCATCATATCCAGAATAGTCATTGCAGCCATAGCTTCAACAACTACAACTGCACGAGGTGCAACGATAGGATCGTGTCTACCCTTTATCTCAATCTCTACTTCATTCTTATCCTTATCAATTGTCTGCTGCTTCTGGAAGATAGATGGAGTAGGTTTGAAGGCTGCTCTTAGAACTATAGTAGAACCATCTGAGATTCCACCAAGTATTCCACCGCTATGATTAGTTGCTTTAACAACTTTGCCTTCCTCTATGCAGAAGCTATCATTATTTTCGGAGCCTTTTGCTTTAACCACCTCAAAGCCATCGCCTATTTCTATTCCCTTAACAGCGCCGATAGACATTACAGCACTCGCAAGTCTGGCATCGAGCTTATCAAAAACTGGTTCACCAATTCCGGCAGGTACATTTGAAATCATGCACTCAACAAGGGCACCCGTTGAATCCTTCTCTTCCATCAGCTGCTCAACATATTTCGCTGCTTTTTCAGCCGCTTCCTTATCTGGCATACAGAGTCCATTATTAAACATTTCCTCATAAGAGAAGTTGTTATAGTCTATGGAAATGTCCCCGATCTGTTTAACATAAGCCTGCACAGCAATGCCCATAGTCTTAAGTATCTTTATAGCAATAGCTCCGGCAGCAACTCTTGCAGCTGTCTCACGACCTGAAGATCTTCCGCCGCCTCTATAATCCCTAAAGCCGTACTTAGCATCGAAACCGTAATCTGCATGGCCAGGGCGATACTTATCTGCTATATCACTATAGTCTTTAGACTGCTGAGAAGTATTCTCTATAACAAGCATAATCGGAGTACCTGTTGTCTTTCCCTCAAATACTCCAGACATAATCTTTACTTTATCCGCCTCACTTCTTGGAGTCGCAAACTTTGACTGACCCGGTTTACGTCTATCAAGAAAGCACTGAATATATTCCTCATCTATTTCGAGTCCAGCTGGACAACCATCAACTATGGCTCCCAGTCCAGCACCATGAGACTCACCAAATGTTGTCACCCTAAAAATATTACCAAAAGATGAACCACTCATAACTAAATCCTTTCAAAAAACTAAATCAGTTACATTATAAATAAATCCCATAAAAGAAACAAGACAGAGGTTTTATCCCCTGTCTCATTTACCCCCACAAACGATCTTAAGCTCTTGGATGAGCTTTGTCATATACTTCTTTAAGTTTGCTTGATTTTCCTCTCAGATATATCTGAGTTGTAGATATGTCTGAATGACCAAGCATTTCCTGAAGGCTTGCCAGATCAGCTCCATTGATAACCATATGAGTTGCAAATGAATGTCTAATCATATGAGGAGTTATATCCTTATCTATTCCAGCCTTCTTTGCGTAAGACTTGAGTACCTTCCAGAAGCCCTGACGTGACATCATATCGCCCTTTACATTTGTAAAGAGATATTCTGAGTCAGCACACATAGATGGTCTCACTTCTGTAATATACTTATTAAGAGCAAACTTAGCTGCATTCTCAATAGGTATTATTCTACTCTTTGTTCTATCATGACACTCTATATAATTAAGTGACAGATTCACATCTGATATCTTCAGAGATATAAGCTCTGATACTCTAAGTCCTGTAGCATACAGAAGCTCAAGCATTGCTTTATCTCTTATCTCCTTAGGAGAATCGCCAGAAGGCTGCTCAAGAAGAAGATTAACTTCTTCAATAGTAAGAGTCTCTGGTGTCTTCTTTTCAACCTTTGGTGGCTTCAGGCCATCTGTAGGATTACCCTGAACCTTACCATTCTCTAATAGATAAATAAAAAACGATCTGATACTTGCAATACTTCTAGATACAGTAGCCGAACTCTTCTTTTCGCCTTCCATATACAAAACATAAGAACGAAGTAATGTAGTATTTACATCCTTCACGTCCTTTACGCCGTTGCTATCTAGAAAGTCATTCAACTTTATCAGATCACGTCTATAAGATTGAACAGTGTTAAGACTACTCTTCTTAACAGTAGTCAAATATTCAATATATTTTTCAATCTCTTGTTCCACTATACTTAACCCACCCAATTAAATATTGCCTGTAATAATAATTACATATTTGTTACAAAGCGATAGTGATATTAGTATAGAGGTAAATTTACATAAAATCAACCATAATTTTTTCACCAAATCCGTCGCAACCCCTTTAAATTAGGGCATTTTTACAATATAAAGTGTACTAAACATAAAATCCTCACTAAATCTTGTGGATTTGAAAAAATAAAAAATTTTTCAATTTGGTTACGTTTTTTACATAATTAATGTTAAATAATTGTAAAGATTGTTAATTTATGTCTTTTTTGTCTCGTAACAACATATACGCTTGCACTGCGATTATTGTTTTACTATCATTTATCAGTCCCTTGTTGATGTAATCCATAGCTTCTTCAGGAGACAGCTTTATTATCTCAATGAACTCATCTTCGTCTCTATTAAGACTGCCCTCCTCTAGGTCCATTCCAATATATACAGCGGTTCTCTCACTGAAAAGTCCAGCAGCAGCAATTATATAATTCACAAAATGAAGTTTTCTAGGAATAAGTCCTGTTTCCTCCTGAGCTTCTCTAATAGCACATTTATAGAACGGATTATCTGGATTCAAATAATCCTCCTTCTTGTAATCTTCTACCGTTTGATTCTTATCCTCAACTATATTATTATCAAAGTCCTCGGCACAACCTGCTGGTATCTCTATGTCATAAGCGTTAATGGAATTCCTATATTGTTTTACGAAATATAGATTCTCCTCTTTATCCACAAGTAGAACTCCAGAGCCATTTCTATTTTCAACAAAGTCATAGTAAACCTTCTTGCCATCAGGTCTAACAAGAGTATCCTCATAGACCTTAACTCTATGAGCCTTATATTTTATATCTCTTTTTAATAATTCATATTTTTCCATAACAACTCCAAACTTATCCCAATAAAGTAAAATCCACCTGCACTCTTTCGAGAGCAGGTGGTCTTAATTATTTAGCGTAATCAGTTACTCTAGATTCACGAATTAGGCTAACCTTGATCTGACCAGGGTATTCAAGCTCATCTTCGATTTGCTTAGAAATATCTCTTGCCAGAAGTACCATATCCGCATCCGTAATCTTGTCTGGGACAACCGAAACTCTGATTTCTCTACCTGCCTGAATAGCAAAGGATCTTTCTACGCCATTGAAACCATTAGCAATCTCTTCAAGTTTAGTAAGTCTAGTTGTATAGGTTTCAAGTGTCTCTCTTCTTGCACCAGGTCTTGCAGCTGATATAGCATCTGCAGCCTGTACGATACAAGCAATAAGAGATTCTGCTTCACAATCACCATGATGTGATGCAACCGTATTGATAACTGTAGCATTTTCCTTATATTTTCTACATAAGTCAACACCGATAGTAACATGTGAGCCTTCCATCTCATGATCGATAGATTTACCGATATCATGTAGAAGTCCAGCTCTCTTAGCAAGCTTAACATCCTCGCCAAGTTCTCCAGCCATAATACCACTCAAATGTGCAACTTCGATTGAGTGCTTAAGTGCATTCTGTCCATAGCTTGTTCTGAATTTCATACGACCAAGTAGCTTAATAAGCTCTGGGTGTAATCCATGAACACCAACTTCGAGGGCTGCTGCCTCTCCTTCTTCACGCATCTTAGTATCCACTTCCTTCTTAGCCTTCTCGACCATTTCCTCGATTCTAGCTGGATGGATACGTCCGTCTACGATAAGCTTTTCTAGCGCAACACGTGCAACTTCACGTCTTACCGCATCAAAGCTTGATAAAACAACTGCTTCAGGAGTGTCATCTATAATAAGATCAACACCTGTAAGAGTTTCAAGTGTACGTATATTACGTCCTTCACGACCAATTATACGTCCTTTCATCTCATCACTTGGCAGCTGAACTAATGAAACTGTAGATTCTGATACAACATCAGCAGCACACTTCTGTATAGCGCCAACTACGATTTCCTTAGCCTTCTTATCAGCTTCTTCCTTAGCTCTGGATTCCAATTCCTTAATCATTATCGCTGTTTCATGCTTAACATCATCTTCAACGGTTCTAAGTAAATATTCCTTAGCCTGTTCAGAGGTAAGTCCAGAGATTCTCTCCAGTTCCTGTTGTCTCCTAGCTGAGAGCTCTTCCACTTCAGATACCTTCTTAGCAAGGTTTGCTTCCTTTGCAGTAAGAGACTGTTCTCTTCTCTCCAAAGTATCACTCTTCTTGTCAAGATTTTCCTCTCTCTGAAGAACCCTCTTCTCCATGTGCTGAATCTCAGACCTACGATCCTTAACTTCCTTCTCGATGTCATTCTTAGTTTTAAGAGCATCTTCTTTGGCAGTCAGGAGTATGTCTCTCTTCTTGGATTCAGCTGTTTTCAAAGCATCATCTATTATATCCTTAGCCTTGTCCTCTGCCTTACCTATCTTAGCCTCAGCAATGTTCTTACGATATGCATTACCGATAAGACATCCAATGATAAGTGCAATAACAAAGGCGGCTACTACGATGATAACCCAAACAATTGGTTCCACAGGAGTACCTCCTTTTATTAAAATGTAATGTACATAAAACATTTAATGCCAGATATACCAAATAGACACACTACTAGCATATAGGCACACTCTAACTAGTTTAAACTCTAAAGAATATTATGTCAAGTAATTGTTGATTTTGTCATATCCGAAACCATGTCTCATCATGTATGACATAAACCTCTTCTTAACCTTGATATCCTTCAGATCCTGGTCTCTGAACTTCTTATTTATCAGTCCCTCTATAACGTCCTCTTCAGAGATTCCCTCATCCTGATATACGTTATCAATAATCTCCTGATACTTTGAGCAATCGATACCTCTATCAGATATTTCTTTTTCTATAAGCCTTCTGCTCTTCTTACGAATATAGCTACGAACATAGGATTCAACAAACCTGCTGTCACTTAGATAGCCATATTCATTCATGACATCAATAACCTGATCAATTATCTGATCCGGAAATCTTTTCATTCTAAGTTTGGTCCTGATTGTATCTGCAGAACATTCTGTCGTAGATATATAACCAATCGCTTTATTATAAGCCCTATCATATACCTTATCCCTTATCATAGTGATAGTCTCATCAGAGACATCCTCTATATAGAATTCTCTTTCCTCTGGTACAGATAAACCTAGATTCTTAAAATCGGACTTATATATACCTCCTATGAATTCCTCATTCAGATAGGCTAAATAGGTTTTATTATATAGCACAAACCTTATACTGTTCATATATATTCCTATTCTTCAGTAGATGCGTCACCGTCTTCTTCTGAATTATTAAAATATATTTCTCTGACCTTAGCTTCTATCTCATCTCTTACTTCTGGATTCTCCTTAAGGTAAGCCTTAGCATTTTCTCTACCCTGACCTATCTTCTCGCCCAGATATGCATACCAAGCACCAGACTTCTGAACCACATCACATCCCGCTGCAAGATCAAGGATATCACCTTCCTTAGATATTCCTTCACCAAACATGATATCGAACTCAGCCTTCTTGAATGGAGGAGCCACCTTATTCTTTACGATAGTAACCTTAGTACGGTTACCTACTCCATCTCCGCCGGTCTTGATAGTCTCTATTCTACGAACATCCATTCTGACTGAAGCATAGAACTTAAGAGCTCTACCACCAGTTGTAGTCTCTGGATTTCCGAACATTACACCAACCTTCTCACGAAGCTGGTTGATGAAAATAACTACACAATTAGTCTTACTGATAACCGCTGTCAGCTTTCTAAGAGCCTGTGACATAAGTCTAGCGTGAAGACCTACATGGCTGTCCCCCATCTCGCCATCTATCTCAGCCTTAGGAACAAGAGCTGCAACAGAGTCGATAACAAGAACATCCATAGCTCCAGATCTAACCATTGTCTCAGTAATCTCGAGCGCCTGTTCACCACTATCTGGCTGTGAGATATAGAGGTTATCTATATCTACACCAATATTCTTAGCATACACAGGATCAAGAGCATGCTCAGCATCTATAAAGCCTGCAAGTCCTCCCTGCTTCTGAACCTCTGCAACTACATGCAGGGCAACTGTTGTCTTACCACTTGATTCAGGTCCATATATCTCAATGATACGTCCTCTAGGCATACCACCTATACCAAGTGCTATATCTAAACTAAGTGAACCTGTTGGAACAGCTTCAACATTCATACTACTAGCATTGTCCCCCAGCTTCATAACTGAGCCTTTACCAAACTGTTTCTCTATCTGCGCAAGAGCCGCATCAAGCGCCTTCATCTTTTCTTCGTTCTGCATAATATCTCCTTTCATTCGTCTGCGGTCCCCTAAACCACATTATCTTGACCCATTAAGTAATTTACATAACTATATATAGCCTAAGACGAACAAAGTTAGTATAGCATAATGGCTAAAAAAATGCTATTCTAAGTTTGTAGTAATTTGGCTGTTTTTCGTGTTTAATTCTGGGGGTAAAAAATGGTAAATGTCGGAATAATTGCTGAATATAATCCATATCATAATGGTCATAAATATCTCTATAACGAGATACTAAATAAAACAGGAGCAGATAATGTTATCGCTGTAATGAGCGGTAATTTCATACAGCGCGGCGGTCCAGCTATGGCTGATAAGTATGCCCGTGCGGAATCCGCTGCACTAGGCGGAATCGATGTTGTATTCGAACTTCCAGTCATTTATGCCACAGGAAGCGCTAGAGATTTTGCCTATGGCGCTACAATGATCATGGATAAAATGAATGTAATTGATTATCTTGCTTTCGGTGTAGAAAATAATGAACCAGCATTATTCGACGAAATAGCTGAAATCCTAGCTAAAGAACCAGAGGAATATAAAACCACTCTAAATAACTATTTATCCAAGGGGCTCTCCTACCCAGCAGCCAGCGAAAAAGCTATCAATAAGATACTTGGTTCTTCTGTATCAGATATTATTTCCACTCCTAACAATATCCTTGCGATATCATATATTACTGCGCTTAAAAAGCTCGGTTCTAATATCAAAACGGTAATGATTCCAAGATGTGATAAAGGCTATAACGAAACAGAACTGACCGGCACCTATTCAAGCGGCGCCGCTATTAGAAATGCAATCATAAAGGGAGACGAAGTATCCCCATATATCCCAAAGGTATGTAGAAAGCCTTATGCAGAATATATAAGAAAGCCACTTCCTATAAATGAGTGGCTAACTCCTATTGTTGCAGCAAGGCTTATATATGACAGAAATCTCCCACCAGAGATATCACAGCTTGAAAATATAATGGACATGACTCCTGAGCTCCTTAATAGACTAAGGAAGGCTCCTCTTCCTGTTAAGTATGTAGAGCTTCAGGATTTTCTTAAGACAAAGAATATAACTATGAGCAGAGTAAGCCGAGTACTTCTTCATATGGTACTAGGTATTAATAATCATGACAGAGAACTCGCCTATAATCAGAGTGATATTGAATATCTAAATCTACTCGCCTTTAAAACTGGCAAGTCCGACCTTATCAAGAAGATAGGCGCAGAATCAGATCTTAAAATCATAAATAAAAAATCCAGCTTCACACCTGACACCGAAGCAGGTATCAGAATGTGGCAGCTGGATAAACTTGCAACTGATCTCTATAATCAGCTAATATACGATAATTCAAATATTAGACTTCATAACGAACTGTCTTGCAGTGTTAGAAAGATTAATTAATCATCAAGGAAGTCATCGTCGTCATCGTCGAAGTCATCATCATAGTCATCGTCATCATCGTCGTCGTAATCATCCTCTGGAAGTTCTTCCTGGACTGGTGCTGAATAATCTTCATCATCATCATCCATATCTCCATAGAGAACACTATTAGGATCATTACTAATAAGACTAAGACTTGTCTCAACCTCATTAAGGTTTGTATCCAGTGTGAATACACCATTCTCAAGACTCTCGATGAGATTCTTATAATTCTCATTCTCAGCCTCAAGTGTAGACTGCAGGAAATCCTTAATATCAGTAATCTTCTGCTTTGTATATAGCATAGCGCCTGTACGAACCTCAGTAGCTTCAGAAGTAGCTTCATTTACGATTCTCTCAGCCTCAGCTCTTGCTGAATCAACTATCTCATTAGCTCTTGCATTAGCAAGCTCTGTGATATGATTCTGCTCTACCAGACGATTTGCCTCATTAACAGACTCGGATATAATCGCATCAGAACGTGTTCTTGCAGATGCGAGAATAGCTTCCTTGTTACGCATGATCTTCTTACATCTCTCGATCTCACTTGGAAGCTTAAGCTTAAGCTCATTCAGCATACGCTCCAATTCATCCTTAGGCACAACGATCTTGTTGGATGAAAGAGGCTGATACTTACATCCATCAATAAATGCCTCGATCTCCTCGATCATTTCTTCAACGCCCTTCTTACCCATTTTTACATCCTCCTGTTATACTCTTATACTTATCTTCTATCTTACTTAGTATCAGCTCGGGAACAAAACCTTCTACAGATTTCCCATAACTTGCAAATTCCCTTACCATACTGGAACTGATAAATGAATACTTTGGATCCGTCGCCATAAACAATGTGTCAACCTCAGGTGATACCATATGGTTTCCTTGAGCCATCTGAAGCTCACTGTCAAAATCAGTAACCTCTCTCAGTCCTCTGATAATAACATTTATATCATTCTCTCTGGCGAAATCAACCAAAAGACCATTATATGAATCAACTGATACATTATCATAATCAGCTAATACATCCTTTAACATATTAACACGTTCATCAAGAGAAAACAACGGACTTTTTTTAGCGGAGTTGTTTAAAACACATACTATTACCTTGTCAAATATCTTCGATGCACGATTAATTATATCTAAATGTCCATTTGTTACCGGATCAAAGCTCCCCGGATATACTACTGTTTTCATATTAACCTCTTATTTAGCGCACAAAAATACATGCTTATTGTTCTTATAATTCTTTGTTTTATATATCTTAAACTTAGTATCTTCTATATAAGACATATCCTCATCAAGAGTCGCCTCAATGATTATTGTATAGTCAGGATTCGTAAATTCCTTAGTATTCAGAATCTCAATAACCTCTTTCTCAAGGCCTTTTCCATAAGGAGGATCCATAAAAATTACGTCAAATGTTATCTTCGGAAGTCTAGATACATAGCTTATAACATCTGACTTAACTATCTCCGCCTCATTTTCAAACTTTGTAAAATGAACATTTGCCTTGATAACATCCAGTGCCTGCTTGTTATTCTCAACTAGTACAGCTTTCTTAGCCCCGCGTGACAGTGCCTCTATTCCAATAGCTCCACTTCCCGAGAAAAGATCCAGGAACATACTATCAGGAACTTCCATCTGAATACAATTAAATAAGGTTTCCTTATATTTATCTACTGTTGGTCTGGTATTATCTCCCTCTAAACTCTTAAGCGGAAGACTTCTTCTAGAACCGGCTATAACTCTCATCTTTCACCTGCCATAAATAATACGTTAAATAATGTAGCATAAATCATGTACATTAACAAGTTTTGAGTATCTTTAAATATAAGCTTACTCGCCTGAAATCTGAGACTTGAGCCATTTTCCAGTCTCTGACAGTTCATCATCTGTCCAACCTGACTTCTTATCACAGCTAGATGAAATAAGTGATGAAGTCTCGTCCTTATTAGATAGATTCCAGCCTGCATATGATAGATTATACTCATTAATCATCGAAAACCAATCATCCGCCGAATCATAATCAATTCCACCATTTCCAGATGCATCGCAGATACTGAACTCAGAGATAAATACACATAGTCCCTTATCATGAGCTGTCTTAACCTTGCTTCTAATATTATCCTTATGAGTAGCTGCATAGAAATGTGTAGTATAAGCTATATTGTCTTCGCCTGTAATAGGATCATCAGCCGCCTGATCAACATCCTGTGACCATGTAGGAGTACCAACAATTATGATAGCATCTTTATCATTAGCCCTAATAACAGGTATTACAGCCTCTGCATATCCCTTTATATCACTCCAGGTAGTGCCACCATTTGGCTCATTACATATCTCATAGAGTACATTATCATAATCAGCATACTTAGCTGACATTTCATCAAAGAATGCAATAGCTTCGTCCTGATGAGCTGTAGGTGTAAGATCGTGAAGAATATGCCAATCAATGATTACATACATTCCAAGATCTGTAGCATACTCAACACCATCATCTACAAGTGACTTAAGATTAGCCTGATCTCCACCCTCACAGTATCCACCATTCTCAGCTGTATACATAGCAAGTCTTATCAGGTTAGCTCCCCAGTCATC
>CACYQC010000014.1 GCA_902776395.1 uncultured Lachnospiraceae bacterium | reverse complement strand
AGTATCGATAGTGCTGGTTCTTCGGTCAGACTTATTGTTCCTTGCTATGATGAGTATCCATTCATTTCGGACCGACCATATGCTGAAGGATGGGAGGTGCCGATAAATGTATAAATGGACGAGCGTAGTTAGAAGAGTTTTAAGGCTTCTCTATCAATTCTGTATATTAGTTTTATTACTAAACTTAGTATTTGGCTTATTTAAACAGCCGATAATTAGACCAAGTATTATGCTATATATATTAGGTATGCTTTGCATATCTTATATAGCTAGAGAGCGTATGTCTAGGGGGGTATCCTTGCTGCTTATTCATGTGATAATGGGGGCGGCTACATTTTTCTTGATATCAGATATATACTTTAAGTGGGTTATTATTGTTGTTATAGCCGAATTCTATTTTGACGGATTATATTATCTACATTCGAATTATACTCTTAAGAGGATATCGGATATACCATGGATGAGTGTTGCACTGGGAATAGCGATTACAGCGCTTGGAATTCATTATAATTCTCCGGTTTATACTCGACTAGGCTACATTCTCCCTATCATTACTATAATTATTTTCCTTATTTCTCTATATATTGAGGGACTTGAAAACTATATAGCTAAGTCGAAGACAGTATCAGGAGCACCGCTTAGTCAGATAATATCTGTAAATACACTTATTATCCTTGGAATCATATTTATTATATTCCTGACTATATTACTGGGATATTTGCTACATTTCGAGGTTGCTCTTGAAGAGTTCCTAAGATCGATTTTATTAATTATTAAATTGATATTTGTCGTAGTTCTTGCTATCCTTGGTTTTATATTTAGCCTACTAACTGGAGGGCGAATAGGTGGAGGCCCAGTAGAAGATCTGGGAGAGGTTGAGGATAAGGCAGGACTTCTTGCAAATATCATCAATTTCCTATTTGTTTCTGCATTTATAATAATTGCTGTATATTTCACGGTCAGATTCTTGCTATTCCTTATTAGGTTACTTATATCAAAGCAGGATAGAAGATACGAACTGCTAGAGGATATATCGACAAAGAAGAAAAAGGCTGTAGTAAGAGAGCGTATCATTAAAGAGGATAGGCTACGAGGCAATTCTCCGGCAATGAAGGTTAGAAGGATATATAAAAGGCGCGTCAAGTCTTATAAGGATATCTTTAAGCCTGAAAGGTCAGACACTACAGGTGATATAAAGAAGCTTCTTGATATACAGGAGACTCCGCCGGATGCAGAGCTTACATCCATATATGATGCAGTTAGATATGGAGACTATGTTCCAGACGGAGAAACAATCAGTAAACTCAGAAAGATGTAGATATTTCGGAGGTTAGGTTCTATGAAGAGAGCTGATAAAAAGAAACTTAATAAGATAAGGGGAAATGGTTTCGGGCTTACATTTATCACGATTATACTTTTATGTATAGCGTCGGTGCTGGTTGTTAAATTCAATTCCGAAAGCTTCTATTTCTATATAATTGATAACAAAATAGATAATGAATATAAATCGATCAAAGCTCTCGCGGATATATATGAAAAGGGTAAGAAGGATCCTGACATTTATAAGCTCTTGGAGACTGAAGGTCATTTTAGTAACAGGCTATGATAAACCTGTCACGATTTATCAGGATACGGAGAATAACTATTTTAAAATAGATTCAAATAAGAAGCTGATTCTGAATAGACGTTCCTTTGACCATCTAGTACAAAATCCTGATGATGGAAGCGGCGTCGTTGTTCACGAGATAGAAATAACAGATGTTAATGATGATCAGGATGTTGTAGTTGTTAGTTCTGATAATCCTGAACAGTTCGATCTTCCTATATGGATACCAATAAATGTAAATGGTGGACAGGAGCATTTTATTGGTAAAGCTATAATCAATGTAAATATGAGAGATCTTAACCTGCTTGTTAGAATCGTGATCATGATTCTAGCACTTATTGGTCTCATGATCCTTATACTTTTTATAAATGCCATCCGAGGTCTGGTGCGTCATATCAGAATTACGAATCTTTATTTTGAAGATGATGTTACTGGTGGTAAGAACTGGAAATGGTATCTATATAAAGGTGAAAAGCTTCTATCCAAGGCAAGTAGCGCAAGACAAAAATTTGCTTCAATTAATCTGACCTTTGTTAATTATAGAAATTATTGCCTCTGCCACTCGATAAAAGAGGGCGAAAAGGTAATAAAGGATATTCATAAATGTATAGTTAACTCTTTAGAGAGAAAAGAGTTATGCGTGCATAAAACATCTTCTAGCTTTGCTTTACTTCTGAAATATGACAATGAAGATAAGCTGAAAATGAGACTTCATGAGCTTATAAAGACTCTTACGGATCTAGATGAGAATCATACCTTCGCTTTCCAGTTGGGTGTTGATCCGATAGAAGTTCAGGAGACAGATAGTGGAAGAATAGTTAGAAGAAAGAATATAGATCTTGATACTGAGTATAATAATGCTTGTGCTGCTAAGGCAGAGCTGGAAGTTAGCACTGAGTCTGGCATTAAGTTCTTTGATAATAAGCTGGTTGAAAATAAGAAGTGGCTTGATACAGTACAAGAGGAACAGTGGTCGGCTCTTAGAAATGAAGAATTCGAGGTATATTATCAGCCTAAATATGATCCTTGTACAGATAGTTTGAGGGGAGCCGAGGCTCTTATCAGATGGCAGTCCCCTAAATATGGTTTTATAACACCTGGTAGGTTCATACCTATTTTTGAAAATAATGGATTTATTACTGAGATAGATCATTATATGATATCTCATGTTGCTAGGGACCAGAAGAGATGGCTGGAGCAGGGATATAAATGTGTTCCCGTTTCTGTAAATGTGTCTAGAGCACATTTTGCAGAAGCCGATCTGGCGGAACAGATAAGAGATATGGTAGACGAGGCAGAATGCCCTCATAATCTTATAGAGATTGAACTTACAGAGAGCGCTTTCTTTGATGACAAGAATGCACTTATCGAAACTATCAATCGACTTAAGAATTATGGCTTCAAGGTTTCAATGGATGATTTTGGAGCGGGATATTCGTCTCTCAATTCTCTTAAGGACTTACCTCTGGATATTCTGAAGCTTGATGCTGAATTCTTCAGATGCGAAGCTGAAGATGAACGTGGTAGAAAAGTTATAAGAGAAGCCATTAAGCTGGCAAAGACTCTTGGTATGAAAACTGTTGCTGAAGGCGTTGAAGAGAAGGAATTTGTCGATTTTCTTGCAGGCCTAAAGTGTGATATGATTCAAGGGTATTTTTATGCGAAACCAATGCCTAAAAATGAGTATATGGAACGCATGAGTAAATAGAGGAGAAAAACTAATGAGCGTTATTAAAAAAGAAAAAGTATATGAAGATATAAGAAAGTTCTTATACAAGTATACGCACGAGGCTGCACTTACATATCCATCTTCTGAGGATTACATCGATATGGCAAAGGATATGCATTATTCAAAAATAATTCTCAGAATAAAATTTCCAGAGCATCATCATATGAGAGCGGGACAGATCATGGACCGTGTCATCTATGATTCAGGTAATCCATATGGTGAGCAGATAGAATATAAATATACAGTTTCCATGGGTGGAGAAGTAGAGGTTGTATACTTCATAGAGCAGGGACTGAATCTTAGTCCAGATGAGAGACAAATGTATCAATGGGTATGCGATCAGATATTTCTAGTATATGGTAAGCAGCAGGTCGTAGATGTGCTGAATCTGATGTCTAAAATCAAGCCATAACCCCAAAACTATATTTTGCTAATACATTAACTTTATGATAAAATATATAAGTTATCGTTTTTATTTGGTAACAAAGGTCAAAAGGAGGAAAATTATATGGGAATGACTATGACACAGAAGATTCTGGCCGCTCATGCAGGTCTTGAATCAGTAAAGGCAGGAGAACTTATCGAGGCGAGTCTTGATCTCGTACTTGGAAATGATGTTACAACTCCTGTTGCTATAAATGAGCTTGATAAATTTAATAAGAAGACAGTATTTGATAACACAAAGATAGCTCTTGTTATGGATCATTTTACTCCTAATAAGGATATAAAGAGTGCAGAGCATGTTAAGCAGGTTAGAGATTTCTCTAAAGCTAATAATATTGTAAATTATTTCGATGTTGGTCAGATGGGTATCGAGCATGCACTTCTCCCAGAGAAGGGACTTATAGTTGCTGGTAATACTTGTATCGGAGCTGATTCACATACTTGTACATATGGTGCACTTGGTGCATTTTCTACAGGTGTTGGTTCTACAGATATGGCTGCTGGTATGGTTACTGGTAAGGCATGGTTCAAGGTTCCTTCAGCAATTAAGTTTGTTCTTAAGGGCGAGAAGGCAGAGTGGACAAGTGGAAAGGATCTGATTCTTCACATCATCGGAATGATCGGCGTTGATGGTGCTAGATATAAGTCTATGGAATTCGTTGGCGAGGGCGTTAAGTCCCTTACTATGGACGACAGATTCACTATAGCAAATATGGCTATAGAGGCGGGTGCCAAGAACGGAATCTTCCCAGTAGATGACCTGACCCTTGAATATATGAAGGAGCATGCTCCTGAGAAGTTCGCAAATAATGAATATACAGTTTATGAAGCAGATGAAGATGCTGAGTATGATGAAGTTATAGAGATTGATCTTGGAACACTTCGTCCTACGATTGCATTTCCACATCTTCCAGAAAATACAAAGACAATCGATGAGATACATGCAGAAGGAGACATCGAGATAGATCAGGTTGTTATCGGTTCATGTACAAATGGTCGTATCGATGATATGCGTATCGCTGCTGATATCATGAATGGACGTAAGGTTGCAGATTGGCTGAGAGTAATCGTTATCCCTGGTACACAGGAGATATATAAGCAAATGCTCCGCGAAGGTCTTACAGAGATATTCATAGATGCAGGCGCAATCGTCAGCACACCAACCTGTGGTCCTTGTCTTGGAGGACATATGGGTATCCTTGCCCACGGTGAGAGAGCGGTATCAACAACAAACCGTAACTTCATCGGACGTATGGGTGCTATCGACTCCGAGATATATCTTGCCAGCCCAGCAGTGGCAGCAGCCTCTGCCATCACCGGCAAGATCTCCAGCCCAGAAGACCTATAAAATTAAGTATAAATGAGTATATAGGGACGGTTCTTATTTACTCATTTATAAAAACTAAGATTAATGAGTATATAGGGACGGTTCTTATTTACTCATTAAAAACTAAAATTAATGAGTAAATAAGAACCGTCCCTATATACTCATTAGTGGATACTTGGAATACAGAAAGGAAGATACACATGAAAGCACATGGTACAGTACATAGATATGGCGATAATGTAGATACAGACGTTATCATCCCAGCAAGGTATTTAAATACAGCAGATCCTGCAGAGCTCGCAAAGAATTGCATGGAGGATATAGATAAGGATTTCGTGAAGAGAGTAAAGGTCGGCGACATCATGGTCGCAGGTAAGAACTTCGGATGTGGTTCTTCCAGAGAGCATGCTCCAATAGCTATTAAGGCTTCTGGAATCTCCTGCGTTATAGCAGAGTCTTTTGCGAGAATCTTCTACAGAAATTCTATCAACATCGGACTTCCTATCCTTGAGTGCAAGGAAGCAAGCGAGGAAATAAAAGCCGAGGATGAGGTTGAAGTTAATTTTGATACAGGAGAAATAACTGATATTACAACAGGAAAGAAGTATCAGGGACAGGCATTCCCTCCATTTATGCAAAATATTATTACTAGCGGTGGTCTTATCAACTCTATAAATGCAAAGGGGTAGTTTTTAGAGGAGAAGTAGTATGGTATTAAAGATTTTAAAGCTAATAGAAGATTTTGCTATAGTTAGGTATCCCGGATTTTTTATATGCTTACTTACTATAATATTTGGAATAATTCTTTCAAATAAGCATGAAGAAATCGGAAGAGTAAGGCAGTTCATGGGTTGCGCTATTGCAATAGCCGGAGCACTCATCGAGTTTTTCATGCCTATAATAGTAACTTTTATCCCAACGATGGGGGCGTATATTGCTTCAGAGGTAGGAATCTTAATCATTCGTTTTATCGCGACTATATTAGCTTTTAAGATGTTTTCCGGATATAAACATTCAACTTGGGTTATTGTTTTGTTTATAATTATTTTGCTTGTTTTTACAGGAAGAACATATTACTTCAGCAAGATATTATATGATATGACAAATATGATGAAGGTTAATAGCAATGGAATTAAAGCCTTCTTTGATTTATTTAATAATAAAAATGCATTAAATGTTATAACTATTCTTTCGGTTATTGTTCCACCGATTTCTATATATGTGGATGCGTTCGGAACTAGCAAAAAGGTTGAGGAATAATCAAGCATTAATATATAGTAAATTAAATGTAATCGAGAATAAAACTAAAAGTATGAAAATGTATTGAGGGGGTTCTAATTATGAATGAAGGACAATATCCAGGCGGACCACAATATCCAAATCAAGGCGGCCAGCCACAGGGCTATCCACAGCAGCAGGTCGGTTATCCACAGCAAGGTGGCCAGCCACAGCCAGGCTACTGGGCACAGCAAGGCGGACAGCCACAAGGAAATCCTAATCAAGGCGGACAGCCACAGCCAGGTTACTGGGCACAACAAGGCGGCCAGCCACAGGGAAATCCGCAGCCACAGGTGGGCTACCCAAATCAAGGTGGCCAACCACAGCCAGGTTACTGGGCACAGCAAGGTGGCCAGCCACAAGTAAATCCACAGCAACAGGTGGGCTATCCACAGCAGTTTAATGGAAATCCACAGCCAGGCTATTGGTCTAATCCACAGAATCAGGGAAGCAAATCTCATGTTGGACTAATAATTGGTATTGTTGTTGGAGTAATTGTCTTATTTTTTGTTATCTGCTTTATAGCTGGTATTTTCTCTGGAATTAGTGGGGCTAGTTCAGATATAAACAAATCAAAGTTCTGTGATAATAAATGGGTAGAATATTATAGTAATTCATATCTAGTTCCTAAGTCTGATGGAACCTTTAAGTATTATAAGGATAAGACCGACCTTACTGATTACTACTATACAGGACATTATAAGCTGTACGTAGGAGATGAAGGTATCGATTATGTTGTAAACGATCTTAGTGAATACGGTGTTACTAGAGATGAGATTCAAGGTCTAATTGATAGAAATGACAAATATAAAAAAGGAAATTTTGTTTGCCTTGTTCTTGATAATGAAGAATGCATAATTGATGGAGAGAACACAGCTACTAGCACAGTAACGACTCCTTATTATGGCTTCTATGTTAAAGAAAATGGCGAGGAAGGCTTTGATATAGCTAATATGAATTCTGCAACATATTATCTGTTCCAACCAGAATAAATTGTTTTCGTTATCTATGTGATTATGTGTTTTAGGTTATAAAGGGGGCATATATGAACGAAGGACAGTATCCAGGCGGACCACAGTATCCAAATCAAGGTGGTTACCCACAGCAACAAGGCTATTCAAATCCACAGCAATCTCAACAAGGTTATTGGGCTCAGCAGGGAGGACAACCTCAGATGCAGCAACCACAAGGCTACTGGTCGCAGCAAGGCAGACAACCTCAGATGCAGCAGCCACAAGGTTACTGGGCACAGCAAGGCGGACAATCACAGGGGTATCCTCATCAGCAAGGCTACCCGCAGCAACCTGCTCAACCGGGCTACTGGGCACAACCAAATGGTCAATCTCAGAAGAGTAGCAGTGGACTTATAATAGGTATAGTAATAGGTGCAATCGTACTAGTGCTTTTAGTAGGACTGGCTATCACATATCCTGCTTTCGTTAGATATAGGGAGCTAGCTAAAGAGGCAGCAAATGGAGGCCTGACTCAGTATTATTTCGAAAATCATAAATGGGAAGGGTTAAATGACACAGCTTTAATTATTCCTGAATCTGGTAACAAATTCACTTGGTATAGAGATAGAAGTAATACCGGTGGAGACTATTATTCGGGAAGCTACAAGTTATATCTCGGCGAGGACGCGGTTGATTATCTGGTAGATGAATCAGAGGTCAGTGCTTTTGTAGACGAGGATTATGTGGAATCGCTCGAAGAACCTGAATATGGTGCAACGAAGGAAAATTTCGTATGTCTCGTACTTACCAATGAGAAGGAAGTTTTCTACGGTCAGGAAAAGGAGTATAAAAAGGGCGAGCAGGTAACGACCACATTATACGGGTTCTATGTAAATGATAAGGATGGTAATAAGCTGACACTTGTAAAATATAAAAATCCATATGAGTTCAACCTTGTACCTAAAGATAAATAGATAGTAATAAAAATTATAATAGACAGAAATCAATTACAGAAAAGAGGAAAACGAAATGATATGTAATATCGGAGTTATTAAAGGTGACGGAATCGGTCCAGAAATAGTCACAGAGGCTATGAAGGTTCTAGATGCAGTCGGAGAGAAGTATGGTCACACATTTAACTATGAGCAGCTCCTTATGGGCGGATGCTCAATAGATGTAAATGGCGTACCACTTACAGATGAAACTGTTGAGATAGCTAAAACTAAGGATGCTGTACTCATGGGTTCAATTGGTGGTAACACACAGACTTCTCCTTGGTACAAGCTTCCACCAGAGAAGAGACCAGAGGCAGGACTTCTCGGAATTAGAAAGGCACTTGCACTTTTTGCAAACCTTCGTCCTGCATACCTTTATCCTGAGCTTTCAGAGGCATGCCCACTTAAGAAGGAAGTCGCTGAGAAGGGCTTCGATATGATGATGATGCGAGAGCTGACAGGCGGCCTCTACTTCGGTGAGAGATATACAAAAGAGATAGATGGTGTAATGACAGCCGTCGATACACTTTCCTATAACGAGAACGAGATCAGACGTATTGCAATCAAGGCTTTTGACATCGCAATGAAGCGTCGCAAGAAGGTGACACTTATAGATAAGGCAAATGTTCTCGATAGCTCCAGACTTTGGAGAAAGGTTACAGAAGAAGTTGCAAAGGATTACCCAGAAGTAGAGTACGGTGTAATGCTTGTTGATAATGCAGCGATGCAACTTGTAAAGGATCCAGCGCAGTTCGACGTGGTTCTTACAGAGAACATGTTTGGAGATATCCTTTCAGATGAGGCTTCACAGATAACAGGTTCTATTGGAATGCTTCCATCAGCATCTCTGAATGAGACAAAGTTCGGTCTCTATGAGCCTTCAGGTGGATCAGCTCCTGACATCGCTGGCAAGAATATAGCTAACCCAATTGCCACTATTCTAAGTGCCGCAATGATGCTGAGATATACATTTGACCTTGACAAAGAGGCAGATGCGATAGAAAATGCTGTGAAGAAAGTCCTTGAAGAAGGATACAGAACTATCGACCTCGCTAAGCCAGGCGAAGACCAGGTTAAATGTGATGAGATGGGAACTCTTATAGCTGAGAGAGTATAATTATCGGAGCGTGATGATATGTCTAAAATGTTTCTTTATCCGCTAGAAGGACCGCATAATGTCTATACGGCGGCCTGCCTTAATCCCTTCTATGAGGATGATATGGGAAACTTATATGTATATTTTATGGATTCCTTTAAGATTAAGGAATATCTGGGAATCCTAGGCCAGTTTGATATTCCAAGTATCAGCTCTAATGGTGTGACAAATGCTTCCAGATTTGCTACCCTGATTTCTTATATAAAGAGAAAGAAAGCTATAAATAAGTATAATGCTTATCTTTGTACTAGAAATGCGTTTAGCAAAATAGTTCACGATAAGAAAGAAAAAGAACTTGGTTGTCCTATCAAAAAGGTTCATGATATCAGGGTGGAATTTGATAGAGTGACAGTAGAGTGTGACTTTATAAATCAAGCTGGTAAAGAAGTAACCTCATATATATACATAGATAAAAATATAAATGATTATGATCAGCTGATAAGGTGTCTCGAGAAATTGATTCCTTCGGGAAAGGGTAGGTACGGCGAAGGTATTGCCTCAGATGGGTTACATCCTAAAGCCAGGACAGGACTAATTGCTGCGATAATTACTGGTACTATATTTATTGCTTGTCTTGCAGCCTTTATCATTATAGGTGTTATGGGACTTGAAGACAAATTGCATTGGTTGATAATAGTATCGGGTATTATAGCATTTATCAGTATAATAGCCTTTGCCGCTAGCATTGATCAGTTTAGAAAATATAAAAGATATTGATATAAAAAGGAGTTGAAAATTATGCAGAGTGATAACATGAAATGTGGTCTGCAGCAAGCTCCAGCTCGTTCACTTCTGAACGCACTTGGATATACTGCAGAAGAAATCAGAAAGCCTATGGTTGGTATTGTATGTTCTTACAACGAGATCGTTCCAGGACATATGAACCTCGATAAGATAGCAGAGGCCGTGAAACTCGGCGTCGCTGAAGCAGGTGGAACACCAGTTATGTTCCCAGCTATCGCCGTCTGCGATGGTATAGCAATGGGACATATTGGTATGAAGTACAGCCTTGTCACAAGAGATCTTATCGCGGACTCAACTGAGGCTATGGCTATCGCACATCAGTTTGATGCTCTTGTAATGATACCTAACTGTGATAAAAATGTTCCAGGTCTTCTTATGGCCGCAGCAAGAGTAAATGTACCAACAGTCTTCGTATCTGGTGGTCCTATGCTTGCAGGACATATTCATGGAAGAAAGAGAAGTCTTTCCTCTATGTTCGAAGCTGTAGGAGAGCGTACAGCTGGAAAAATCGATGATGCAGAAGTACTTGAGTTCGAAGAGAAGGTATGCCCAACCTGTGGTTCTTGTTCAGGTATGTACACAGCTAACTCAATGAACTGCTTAACAGAGGTTCTTGGTATGGGACTTCCTGGAAATGGAACTATCCCTGCTGTTTATTCAGAGAGACTTCGTCTTGCTAAGAAGGCAGGATACGCAGTAATGGATATGCTCGAGAAGAATATTCGTCCACGTGACATTATCACAAAGGATGCTATCCTAAATGCTCTTACAGTTGATATGGCACTGGGTTGCTCAACAAACTCAATGCTGCATTTACCAGCAATCGCACATGAGATTGGATTTGACTTCGATATATCATTTGCTAACCCTATCAGCGAGAAGACACCTAACCTTTGTCACCTCGCACCAGCAGGTCCTACATATATGGAAGACCTAAACGAAGCAGGTGGTGTATATGCAGTAGTCAAGGAACTTTGCGACCTTGGACTTATAAATGAAGATTGTATGACTGTAACTGGTAAGACTATCGGTGAAGCAGTTAAGAATAGTGTAAATAGAAATCCAGAGGTCATCAGACCTACTGATAATCCATATTCAAAGACAGGTGGTCTTGCAGTACTTAAGGGAAATCTTGCTCCAGACGGTTCTGTCGTCAAGAGATCAGCAGTTGTTCCTGAAATGCTGAAGCATGAAGGTCCAGCTCGAGTCTTTGATTCTGAGGAGGATGCTATCGCAGCTATCCTTGGTGGAAAGATTGTAGATGGTGACGTCGTCGTCATTCGTTACGAAGGTCCTAAGGGTGGTCCTGGTATGAGAGAAATGCTTAACCCAACCTCAGCTATCGCTGGTATGGGACTTGGAAGCACAGTTGCTCTGAAGAGGGCGATATGATTGAAATCGATATCAATAATTATTCGATTACACTTAAAGTAAGTGATGAGGAGCTTGCAAAGCGTAAAGAGGCTTGGACTCCACGTGAGCCTAAGGTAACAACAGGTTATCTTGCACGCTATGCATCTATGGTTACATCCGGTAACCGCGGAGCTATCCTCGAAATACCTACAAAATAACAAGGAGAAAATGCTATGCAATTAACTGGTTCACAAATAGTAATAGAATGTTTAAAAGAACAGGGAGTTGATACCGTATTTGGTTACCCAGGCGGAACAATTCTTAATGTTTATGATGAATTATATAAGCACTCAGATGAGATACATCACGTACTGACTTCCCATGAGCAGGGCGCTAGCCATGCTGCAGATGGATATGCTAGAGCTACAGGTAAGGTTGGTGTATGTATGGCTACATCTGGTCCTGGTGCAACAAACCTTGTAACAGGAATCGCTACAGCATATATGGATTCTATTCCTGTGGTAGCTATCACAGCAAACGTTGGTGTTGCTATGCTTGGAAAGGACAGTTTCCAGGAGGTGGATATAGCAGGTGTTGTTATGCCTGTTACAAAGCACAGCTTCATCGTTAAGAACGTACATGAGCTTGCTGAAACTATAAGACGTGCCTTCAAGATAGCACAGACTGGTCGTCCAGGTCCTGTACTTGTAGATATCACAAAGGACGTTACAGCTGCAAAGGCAGACTATACTCCTAAGAAGATTGAGCCTATCAAGAGAACAACTGAAACTATCAAGGATTCAGATATTGATAAAGCAGTAGAAATGATAAATGAGTCTGAGAGACCTTACTTCCTCGTAGGTGGTGGTGTAACTCTTTCAGGAGCTTCAGCAGAGCTTGCAAAGCTTGTTAAGAAAGTAGACGCTCCAGTTTGCGATACTCTTATGGGTAAGGGCGCATATGACGGAACTAAGAAGAACTATACTGGTATGATCGGAATGCATGGTACCAAGACTTCTAACCTTGGAGTTAACAAGGCAGATCTTCTTATCGTTGTAGGTGCTAGATTCTCTGACCGTGTTATTGGCGATGCTAGTACATTTGCGAAGAATGCTAGAATCCTTCACATCGATGTTGATAGAGCTGAGATCAACAAGAATATCGATGTTGATGCAAAGATAATCGGTGATGCAAATGAGATACTTAAGAAGCTGAATGCAAAGGTTAAAGCTTCTAAGAAGCCAGAGTGGAATAAGGAAATCCAGGATCTTATGGAAGAAAATCCACTTACATATGATATGCAGCACCTTACAGGTCCAGCTATCATAAGCAAGATATATGAGCAGACAAAGGGTCAGGCAGTTATATCTACAGACGTTGGACAGCATCAGATGTGGGCTGCTCAGTACTATAAGTATAAGGAGCCTAGACATTTCCTTTCCTCAGGTGGTCTTGGAACTATGGGTTACGGACTTGGCGCAGCAATCGGTGCTAAGGTTGGATGCCCAGATAAGATAGTTATAAATATCGCCGGAGACGGATGTTTCCGTATGAATATGAATGAAATGGCTACTGCAGCAAGAGAGGATCTTCACGTAATTGAGATCGTTATCAATAACCATGTTCTTGGTATGGTTCGTCAGTGGCAGACTCTTTTCTATGGAAAGAGATATTCAAATACTATACTTGAGGATAAGACAGATTTTGCTAAGCTTGCTGATGCTATGGGAGCTAAGGGCTACACAGTTAGAACAGTAGCTGAGTTTGAAAAGGCTCTTAAGGAGGCTATCAAGGGTGAGGGAGCTTACCTCATTGATTGCCAGATAGCAGAGGATGATAAGGTTTGGCCTATGGTTGCCCCAGGCGCTTCCATCGAGACATGCTTCGATTCAGAGGACGCTTTAAAGAAGTAATTATTCAAAAGTATGACAATATTACCAAAATAATACTGAATTTTAGCAATATTTTTGCCTTGAATAATTTATAAAAAAAATTTATTATATTGAAATGTATCATAATGTAAATTAAATAACTTAATTATATAAACGGAGGAAAAATAAAAATGGCAAGAGTTTACAACTTTTCAGCAGGACCATCTATTTTACCAGAGGTAGTTCTGAAGCAGGCAGCAGAGGAGATGCTTGACTATAAGGGAAGTGGTCAGTCAGTTATGGAGATGTCACACCGTTCAAAGGTTTATGATGACATCATTAAAGAAGCTGAGAAAGACCTCAGAGATCTTATGGATATCCCAGATAACTATAAGGTTCTTTTCCTTCAGGGTGGTGCATCACAGCAGTTTGCTGCAATCCCTATGAACCTTATGAAGAATGGAGTTGCTGACTTCATCGTAACAGGTCAGTGGGCTAAGAAGGCTTGGCAGGAAGCTCAGAAGTATGGAAAGGCTAACAAGATTGCTTCATCAGAGGACAAGACTTTCTCATATATTCCTGATTGCTCAGACCTTCCTATTTCAGATGATGCTGATTATGTATACATTTGTCATAACAATACAATTTACGGTACTACCTTTAAAGAACTTCCTAATACAAAGGGTAAGCTTCTTGTAGCAGATATGTCTTCTGACATTCTGTCACAGCCAGTAAATGTAGAAGACTATGGTCTTATTTTCTTCGGAGTTCAGAAGAACGTTGGACCTGCAGGTGTTGTAATAGTTATCGTTCGTGAGGACCTCATCCGTGACGATCTTCCAGAGTACGTTCCTACAATGCTTAAGTATAAGACTCAGGCTGATGCTGATTCACTTTACAATACACCTCCATGCTATGGTATTTACATTTGCGGACTTGTATTCAAGTGGGTTAAGTCTATGGGTGGTCTTAAGGCTATGAAGGCTCATAACGAGAAGAAGGCTAAGATTCTTTATGATTATCTTGATCAGTCAGAAATGTTCATGGGTACAGTAGTAGAGAAGGACAGATCCCTTATGAACGTTCCTTTCGTTACTAGAAATCATGACGCTGACCTCGAGGCTAAGTTCGTTAAGGAAGCAACTGAGGCTGGATTCGTTAACCTCAAGGGTCACAGATCAGTTGGTGGTATGCGTGCTTCTATCTACAACGCTATGCCAATCGAAGGTGTAGAGAAGCTCGTTGAGTTCATGAAAGCATTCGAAGAAGCAAACAAATAATGAGTATATAGGGACGGTTCTTATTTACTCACTGAAAATATAAATAAAGAGGAAAATAAAATGGCTAAGATTAATTGCTTAAACCCTATAGCTAAGTGCGGAACAGACCTTTTCGACGCTAGCTATGAGATGACTGATAATTTAAATGAAGCTGATGCAGTACTTGTAAGAAGTGCTTCAATGCATGAGCTTGAGGTTCCTGATTCACTTCTTGCTGTTGCAAGAGCAGGTGCCGGAGTAAACAACATTCCACTTGATGCTTACGCAGAGAAGGGTATCGTAGTATTCAATACACCAGGTGCTAACGCTAACGGTGTTAAGGAGCTTGTTATTGCAGGTCTTCTTCTTGGATCACGTGATATCGTTGCTGGTGCTAACTGGGTTGTTGAAGATAAGGATGATGATAACATCGCTAAGACAGCAGAGAAGCAGAAGAAGCTTTATGCCGGAAATGAGATTCAGGGCAAGAAGCTCGGTGTTATCGGACTTGGTGCTATCGGATGTAGAGTTGCAAATGCTGCTGTACACCTTGGAATGGAAGTTTGGGGTTATGATCCATTTGTATCAGTAGATGCAGCATGGAACCTTTCAAAGTCAGTTAAGCACATTAAGAATGTAAATGACATTTACGCTAATTGTGATTACATCACAGTTCACGTTCCACTTATGGATGCAACTAAGGGAATGATAAATGAAGAAGCTATCTCAATGATGAAGGATGGAGTAGTAGTTCTTAACTACGCTAGAGATATCCTCGTTGATGAGCCAGCTCTTATGAAGGCAATTGATGCTGGTAAGGTACATCGTTATGTAACAGACTTCGCTAACCCAACAGTAGTTGGTCATGAAGGTGTTATCTGTACTCCACACCTTGGAGCATCAACAGCTGAGTCAGAAGATAACTGTGCAGTTATGGCTGTTAACGAGATCAGAGACTTCCTTGAGAATGGTAATGTCGTTAACTCAGTTAACTATCCTAAGTGTGATGCAGGTGTTCCTTCATCCGCTGGACGTATCACAGTTTGCCACAAGAATATCCCTAACATGCTTACACAGTTCACTGGAGCATTTTCAAAGCATGGTATAAATGTTCCTGATATGGTAAGTAAGTCACGAGGCGATTATGCATATACAATCCTTGATGTTGATACAGCAGAAGCTGCAGACATGGCTAAGGAGCTTGAGGCAATCGACGGAGTTATCCGTGTACGTGTTGTAAAGTAAATAGATTATTTTATTAATGTATAAATAGCCGAGTATTCTGATGATATTTTACAGAAAACGAGGCGTCCGTATACATATTAAAGAGGAAACTATTATGGAAAAATTAAGAGTTGGAATCCTAGGTGCTACAGGTATGGTAGGTCAGAGATTCATTGATCTCCTGAATAACCACCCATGGTTCGATGTTGTAACAGTAGCTGCATCCCCACGTAGTGCTGGAAAGAAATATAGCGAGGCAGTAGAAGGCAGATGGAAGATGGATAACCCTATTCCAGAGTCAGTTGCTGATCTTGTACTTAAAAATGTAAATGAAGTTGAAGAAATAGCTAGTGGCGTTGATTTCGTATTCAGTGCTGTTGATATGACAAAGGATGAAATCAAGGCTATCGAGGAGGCTTATGCTAAGACAGAGACTCCAGTTGTTTCTAACAACAGTGCACATAGATGGACACCTGATGTTCCTATGGTAGTGCCAGAACTGAATCCAGAGCATTTCGAAGTTATCGAGGCTCAGAAGAAGAGACTTGGAACTAAGAGAGGATTTATCGCTGTAAAGCCTAACTGTTCTATTCAGTCATATGCACCAGCGCTTTTTGCTCTTAAAGAGTTTGAGCCTAAGGAAGTTGTTGTTTCAACATATCAGGCTATCTCAGGAGCAGGTAAGAACTTCAAGGATTGGCCAGAGATGGTTGAAAATATCATTCCTTATATCGGTGGTGAAGAAGAGAAGTCTGAGAAAGAGCCACTTCGTATTTGGGGTAAGGTTGAGGATGGCGAGATTAAGCTTAATCCTGATGCTCCAAAGATTACAGCTCAGTGTATCAGAGTTCCAGTTCTTTATGGACATACAGCAACTGTTTTCGTTAACTTCGGTAAGAAGCCAACCAAAGAGCAGATCATTGAGAAGTGGGAAAGCTTCAGTGGTGAGCCACAGAAGTTAGACCTTCCTTCAGCTCCAAAGCAGTTCATCCGTTACATGGAAGAAGATAACAGACCACAGGTTCAGGCTGATGTTAATTACGAAAATGGTATGGGCGTATCAATGGGTAGACTTCGTGAAGATACTCTGTTTGACTACAAGTTTGTAGGTCTTTCACATAATACCATTCGTGGTGCTGCAGGTGGAGCAGTTCTGTGTGCTGAGCTTCTGACAGCTAAAGGTTATATAACAAAGAAATAATTAAGGCTTAATATAAAGATTAACCATGATTGAGTGAGGTTAAAATATTTCGGGGGATTTATTTTAATTTGTTTAGGAGGGTATCATGGCTAAGAAAAAACTTGTCCTGGTAACATCACCACCAGCATGTGGTAAAACTTTTATAACTAAGAATCTCGCAAGAGCTCTTAATAACTGTGTATATTTAGATAAGGATGATCTCATTATTCTGTCTAAGCAGATATATAAAGTAGCTGGAGAGCCTTTTGATAGATCATCTCAGTTTTTCCAGGAAAATATCCGTGATGCGGAATATCTTGCAATACTTGAAATTGCATTTAATGCGCTGAACTATAATGATACCGTTCTTATAAATGCACCATTCAAGTCAGAGATAAGAGATCAGGAATGGCTTTCAATGATGCGTCAGAAGTTAGCAGCTAAAAATGCAGAGCTTTGTATCATTTGGGTTCATACTGATATTGAGATCGTTCATCAGAGAATGATCACACGTAACTCAGAGAGAGATACATGGAAGATAGAGCATTGGGATGAGTATGTTGCAACACAGGATTACACAGCACCAAAGGGTATTCCAGAGCTGTTCATCTTCAATAACTCAAGTGATGAAGAATTTGATGAGTCTATCGTACAGGCTGTTGATTATATTCGAAGATAAGTAACTACTTATAAGATTATTAGAAATCAAGATAAGCATCTAGATTGCTTGCAATCATAGATGCTTATTCTGATTTCGTAGTAAGCTGCGAAGCAGATTACGATGGAACGAATGAGGAAATCAAATAGGAGATAATAAAATGTCAAAAGTACTACCTTTCGCTGCATTTAGACCTAACAAGGATGTAGTAAGTGAAGTGGCTGCACTTCCTTATGATGTATATAAAAGAGCAGAAGCAAAAGCATTTGTGGATGAGCATCCAAAGAGTTTTCTAAGAATAGATAGACCTGAGACTCAGTTCCCTGAATCTCAGGATATGTATGCTCAGGAAGTTTATGATAAGGCAAATGAGATGCTGCACGATGACATGACTAATGGAACATATATCCATGATGAAGAGCCTCTATATTATATATATGAGCTTATAATGGATGGACGTTCTCAGACAGGTATCGTTGCTGTTGTTTCAGTTGATGATTATATCAATGGAACCATTAAGAAACATGAGAATACACTGGCTGCTAAGGAGCAGGATAGAATAAATCATATTTATAACTGTAATGCTCAGACAGGTCCTATATTCCTGGCTTATAGAGATAGAGAGGTTATCAATTCTATAGTTTCAAAGGTTAAGCAGGGCGAGAAAACATATGGCTTCACAGCTGACGATGGGGTAGTACATAACGTTTGGCTTGTTAGTGATACTTCAGATATAGATACATTAAAGGCTGAATTTGAAGCAGAGAACAGAATTTATATTGCGGATGGTCATCATAGAGCAGCCTCTGCAGTTAAGGTGGGTCTTAAGAAGAGAGAAGAAAACCCTGGATATACAGGAGAGGAGGATTTCAACTTCTTCCTTTCAGTTCTATTCCCTGAGAGCGAGCTTGAGATTCTTCCTTATAACAGAGTAATAAAGGATTTAAATGGTCTGGAGTCGGAGGCATTTATTAGTCAGCTTGCGCAGGCCTTCGAGGTAGAAGAAGTAGAAGGTCAGTTCCAGCCTGTCGATAAGGGTACATTTGGAATGTTCCTTAATGACAAATGGTATAAGCTTACAATAAATGATGATCTGAGAAGTGATGATCCAGTAGCAGGACTTGATGTTTCACTCCTTCAGGATTATGTTCTTACACCAATTCTTGGTATAGAGGACCCACGTACAGATAAGCGAATAGATTTCGTAGGCGGAATCAGGGGACTGGGCGAGCTTGAGCGAAGATGCCACACAGATATGGTATTAGCATTTTCCATGTATCCAACATCTATAAATGAACTCTTTGAGGTTGCAGATGCTGGACTTCTAATGCCACCAAAATCCACATGGTTCGAGCCAAAGCTTAGAAGTGGAATATTTATCCATCAAATCTAATAAATAATTATTATTTAAGACCGTCTTTTGCAGGGAAATAGCTTGCTAAAAGGCGGTCTTTGGGTTTATACTACTAGTTGTACTAGTTGCTAGATAAGGAGAAATTGTATGACTTCAAGGAGAAAAGCTGTATTTGCTATAAATTGGATGGAGGTTGAGGCACTTACTCAGGCGAAACATGATAATCCTCATCACATTCTTGGTATACATGAATGCATAGATGATGTCTATGTTAATGTATATCTTCCAGAGGCAAAGGTAGTTAAAATTACAGATATTACAGAAGGAAAGACATATTCTCTTATTTCTGAACGCTATGACGGATTCTATTCTATTAGACTTAAAGATAAGAAGTTATTTGATTACAGGGTTAAGGCCAAGTTCATAGATGGTCACGAGGAGACATTTATTGATCCTTATACATTTGAACCTGTAATTGATCCAATCGATATAAGTGAGTTCAATGAAGGACTTCATTACAATATCTATGATAAGCTCGGTGCTCATCCAATGACTGTCGACGGTGTATATGGAACACTTTTTGCAGTTTGGGCTCCAAATGCTGAAAGAGTTTCAGTTGTTGGTAACTTCAATAACTGGGATGGTCGTAGATATCAGATGAGAAAGCTTGACTATTCAGGCATTTTCGAATTATTTATCCCAGGTGAATTTGAAGATCAAATATATAAATATGAGATTAGATCAAAGGCCGGCGACGTCTTTATGAAGAGTGATCCATATGCAGTTATGTCTGAGATAAGACCTGCAAATGCTTCACGCGTTACTAAGCTTGATTATAAGTGGAAGGATTCCATGTGGATGGAGCTTAGAGACAAGAAGGCGCTTGTTAAGTCACCTATGAATGTCTACGAGGTTCATCTTGGTTCTTGGAAGAGACCTGAAGATGGAAGAGAGTTCCTCAACTATAGAGAGATAGCTAGAGAGCTTGCTAAATATATGAAGGAAATGGGATATACTCATGTAGAGCTTATGCCTGTTATGGAGCATCCATTTGATCCTTCATGGGGATATCAGGTAACAGGCTATTATGCACCAACTTCAAGATATGGTAAGCCAACTGACTTCATGTATTTCGTTGATTATATGCATGATCAGGGAATTGGTGTAATAATTGATTGGGTGCCGGCACATTTCCCTAAGGATGAGCACGGTCTCGGAAGATTCGATGGTACACCACTATATGAAAATGCTGATCCGCTGAGAGGAGAGCATCCTCACTGGGGAACATATATATTCGACTATGGACGTAATGAGGTTCGTAACTTCCTTATTGCAAATGCACTTTATTGGGCAGACAAGTACCACGTAGATGGTATCAGAATGGATGCAGTTGCATCAATGCTTTATCTTGACTATGGTCGTCAGGGTGGAGAATGGAAGCCTAATAAGTTTGGCGGAAATGAGAACCTGGATGCAGTCGAATTCATTAAAGAGCTGAACACTAAAATGAATGAGCTGTTCCCAGAGGTTATGATGATTGCAGAAGAGTCAACTGCATGGCCAATGATGACACATCCTGTTGAAGAGGGTGGACTTGGTTTCGACTTCAAGTGGAACATGGGCTGGATGAATGACTTCCTGAATTATATTAGCCTGGATCCATTATATAGAAAGTATCACCATAATGAACTGACCTTCAGTATGGTATATGCATATAGTGAGAAATTTATTCTTGTTCTATCTCATGACGAGGTTGTCCATGAGAAACGTTCAATGATAGAGAAGATGCCGGGTGGTTATGAGGATAAGTTCTCAAATCTACGTACTGCTTATGGATATATGGCAGTTCATCCTGGTAAGAAGCTACTTTTCATGGGACAGGAATTTGCGCAGATGAAGGAATTTAGCGAGTCTTCAGAGCTTGATTGGTCGCTATTTGAATTCGATGCTCATAACTGTATCAGAGAATATGTTAAAGAGCTGAATAAGTTCTATAAGAGTGAACCTGCTCTATATGAAAGAGATGATGATCCAGAAGGCTTCCAATGGATAGATCCAAATGATGCTAATAGATCGCTGCTTTCCTTTGAGAGAAGAGGTAATAAACCTGAGGATACGCTGGTTATCATATGTAACTTTACACCAGTTGATGTAAAGAACTACAAGCTGGCTGTTCCTTCAGAAGGTAAGTGGAAAGAAATATTCTCCAGTGATCTTCCTAAGTTCGGTGGAGAAGGACATAATAATAAAGTAGTTAAACAGTCCAAGGCTGGCAAGGTAAATGATAGAAAGAACTATATATCAGTTACAGTTCCAGCACTATCTATTTCCATATTTAAAAAGAAATAAAGTGAGTATATAGGGACTATGCAAATAGGGACGTTTCTGTTTTGCACATATGCAAAACAGAAACGTCCCTATTTGCATAGTCCCCAATTTGCATATACTCATGTCTTTTATATTAATAATATGCTCTTGACACGTTTGATACAATTGTTGTTAGAGAAAACTATCTAAGAGGAGGAAAATGTGATGACAAAGATAGATATTATTTCAGGCTTTCTAGGCGCTGGAAAAACAACCCTTATCAAGAAGCTTATCAGTGAAGCTTTTAAGGGCGAACAGGTAGTACTTATTGAAAATGAGTTTGGTGAGATTGGTATAGATGGTGGCTTCCTTAAGGATGCCGGAGTAAATATAACTGAGATGAATCAGGGATGTATTTGCTGCTCACTAGTTGGTGATTTTGGTGAAGCACTTAATCAGGTTGTTACTGATTATAAGCCTGATAGAGTAATAATCGAGCCTTCTGGAGTTGGTAAGCTTAGTGATGTTATCAAGGCTATACAGAAGGCAGGAGAGACAATTGAAATAGCTCTTAATAGTGCAACAACTGTAGTTGATGTTACTAAGGCTAAAATGTATATCAAGAACTTTGGTGAGTTCTTCCTGAATCAGATAGAGGCTTGCGGTACTGTTGTTCTTAGTCGTACTCAGAATGTAGATGAGGCAAAGCTTCTTACAGCAGTTGATATGATCAAGGAGCATAATTCAGAGGCAAGAATAATCACAACTCCTTGGGACGATATTACAGGTGAGATAATTCTTGATGCTATGGAGCATTCTTCATCTATAGAAGATATAATGAAGAACTTCAAATATGATCCAGACGTTGATGACGAAGAACATCATCATCACCATCATCATGACCATGAGCATGACGAGCATGAGCATGAACATCACCATCACGACCATGATGATCACGATGAGCACGACCATGATCACGATCACGAGCATCACCACCATGACCACGATGAGCACGATCACGAGCATCATCATGAACATCATTATGATGAGAACGGTGTATGCAGCTGCGGACATCATCATCACCATCACGATGCTGATGAAGTATTTACTAGCTGGGGTAAAGAGACAGCCCACAAGTATAGCGCAGAGGAGCTCAAGGCTATTCTTGATAAGCTTGCTGTAGAAGAGGATAATGAGTTCGGTATCATTCTTAGAGCAAAGGGTATCGTTCCTGATAAGGATGGAAATTGGCAGGAGTTTGACCTTGTTCCAGGTGAGTATGAGGTTAGAGAAGGAAAGCCTGACTATACAGGTAAGCTCTGTGTAATCGGAAGCAAACTTAATGAAGATAAAATAGCTGAACTGTTCGGTCTATAAAAAAGGAGAAATATGGTTAATAGAGAGGTTAAAGAGATCCCAGTATATGTCTTTATGGGATTTCTAGGTAGTGGTAAGACTACCTTTGCAATAGATACGCTTATTAAGCAGGGATTTACGGAGAGCACTCCGACACTTCTTCTCGCTTGCGAGGATGGAGAGGTGGAGTATGACGTGGAGGAGCTTGAGAAGGAGAATATCCATCTGGAGTTTATTAATGAAGAAACTCTGTCACAGGATCATTTGCTCGAGCTTGGCGCAAAGTATAATCCTGAAAATGTTATCGTAGAATATAATGGAATGTGGGAGCTGGATAGGCTCTTCCAGGTAAAAGTTCCAAATGGCTGGACAGTGGTTCAGGTTATCTCATTTGTTGATGCAACTACCTTTGATGTATATGTAAATAACATGAAGAAGATAATGATGGATCAGCTGAGAAATGCCGATATGATCATTTTCAATAGATGCGATGAGAATACAAAGACCGCTGAGTATAGAAGAAGTATAAGAGCCGTAAATAGACGTGGACAGGTTATCTTCGAGGATAAGTCAGGTCGTCCGCTTCAGGTGGAGGAGGAAGTTATTCTTCCTTATGATCTAGAACAGCCTGAGATAGTTCTTGAGGAAGAAGATTTCGGTATCTTCTATATAGATGCAGCTGATAATCCAGATAAGTATCTAGGTAAGAAGATAAAGTTTAAGGCTCAGTTCCATAAGCCATCTAATTATGGAAATGGTGAATTCGTTCCTGGAAGATTCGCTATGACTTGTTGTGCGGACGATATAGCATTTATTGGTTTTAAGGCATATTACAAGGGTATATCCGCATTTACTGATAGAGACTGGGTAATAGTTGAAGGTACTATCAAGAAAGAATTCTATCCTGAGTTCCAGGGCGAGGGACCTGTAATTTACGCAGATAGCGTAGCGATAACAGGACCAGCTAAGGACGATCTTGTATACTTTAATTAATAAATAGTTTACATAATACGAAGAAATGACAGCTTTTGTAGCATAGTTCACAGAATCTATACAAAAGCTGTTATTTTTATGTTGTAAATCGAATAACCATTTCATAGAATGATTGTGACGCTCCTGAGAGACGGGAAATGGAGCAAACAATGTATAGTAAAATCTTAAGCGGAACAGCTCTGGGAATTGATGGCATGATAATCACTGTAGAGACAGATATCAGCCTAGGAATACCAGGGCTAAATCTTGTGGGTTATTTGGCGTCCTCTGTTAAGGAAGCAGGGGAGAGGGTCAAGACTGCGATGAAAAATTCAGGCATGCCTATACCCTCACGTAAAATAACTGTCAATCTATCTCCGGCGGATGTCAGGAAGGATGGCGCAGGCTATGACCTGGCTATCGCAGTAGGCATTCTTTTATCTATGGAGATATTTCCGGAAAATGAAAAACTAAATAGTGATCTCGAGAATACTCTTTTTATAGGAGAGCTGGGTCTAGATGGGAAGGTGCTGCCAGTAAGAGGTGTGCTTCCTATAGTCGATTACGCAGCGAAGCAGGGGATAAAGAGAGTTATTCTTCCTGCTGAAAATGCAGATGAAGCTTCTTTTGTAAAGGAAATAGATATTATTCCAATACTAAGCCTTGAGGAAATGATAGGTATTATCAGTAGCGGAGTGTGGCCGGATACCTTTAAGCCTGAAAGGACAGAGTCATATGAAATGCTAGATACAGCAAATGATCTAGTAAATGTTAAAGGTCAGGAGACTCTTAAACGGGGTATCATTATAGCGGTCGCGGGCTTTCATAACATAATAATGACAGGCTCAGCGGGCTCAGGTAAATCTATGATAGCTAAATGTATCCCAGGTCTAATGCCTCCGCTCACCTATGAGGAAAGTATGAAGCTTACGAAGATATATAGTGTAGCAGGACTTCTGAATAATGAAAGGAGATTTATAAGTAAGAGGCCTTTCCGAAGCCTGAACCAGAATATATCCCAGGTCGCCCTTCTTGGAGGAGGAGCCAGTCCGAAGCCTGGAGAGGTGAGTCTTGCGAATTCAGGTGTTCTATTCCTTGACGAATTTCCGGAATTTAGTAGAGGGATAGTAGAGAGCCTGAGACAGCCTATGGAGGACAAGGTTATAAATATCTCAAGAGTTAAGGCCTCCTATACATTTCCGGCGGACTTCATGCTGGTGTCGGCTAGAAACAATTGTCCGTGCGGCTTCTATCCGGACAGGAAGCGTTGCAGATGCAATATGGGCGAAATATATAGATACCAGAATAAGATAAGGCATCCAATAATGGATAGAATCGATATACGGCTCGAGGTGAGAAATGTTGATTTCGATGAACTTATGAGTGATGAGAAATGCATCAGCTCAGCCGAGGCGAGAGAAATGATAAGCCGCGCCCGAGATAGACAGCTTAGACGGTATAAGGACGAAGACTTTGATTTTAACTCTCAGCTGCCACAGAATTTAATAGATAAGTATATCTCTTTAAGCGAAAGTCAGCAGAAATATTTAAGGGACTATTATGAGAGTAATGACATATCGGCCAGAGGGTATTTTAGAATACTACGGCTTATCAGGACGATTGCAGATATAGAGGATAGAGAAGAGATATGTGACACAGATATAGTGGAGGCAACCTTTTATAGAAATGAATCAGAAGCGGGGAGGAACATGATATGATACTAGACGAATTAGAAGGAAACGGAAAAACTAAGAATGATATTGCCAATATGTGGCTGAATCACCTAACGACCTTTCGCGTTAGAGATATACAAATACTTGGTAAACTGTATGGGGATGAGGTAGAGATAGTTAATAATCTGAAATGCGACAGTGAGCTGGAAATGCTTGCCAGTAAGGGAGTGCTGAAGCAAAGTACCTGTCAGGAGATAAGGGAGTCGGATATTCTGAGGTGGTACGATAATTTATCTAAGCTGATGGTTAGTAACAAGATAAAATGCCTAACCCCCGCAGATGAAATGTACCCAGATAGATTAAGAACTATAGACCATAGACCACTAGCACTTTACTATAGAGGTAAAGAGGAGCTTTTCTATACGGAACATAGTATAGCAATAATAGGGAGCAGAAGACCTACACATTATGGTTTAACCCAGGCGGAGCATTTTAGTGCGGAGCTTGCTAAGCGTGGAATAACTATAATAAGTGGAATGGCTTACGGGATAGATTCGAGAGCTCATGATACGGCTATTAAAAACGGTGGTGGCACGATAGCTGTACTTGGTGGTGGAGTAGATATATGTTATCCAAGGACGAATATGTCTATTTATCAGGAAATGTGTGACGAACAGCTAGTTATTTCTGAATATGAACCAGGGACGGCTCATATATCTCAACATTTCCCACTTAGGAACAGGATAATAAGCGGCCTATCAGATGGAGTGCTTTTAGTAGAGGCGGCACTTAGGAGCGGGACTCTTATAACAGCTGACTATGCCCTCGAGCAGGGAAAGAGTATATATGGTATACCAGGTAGACCAACGGATGTAATGTCTAGAGGAGTTAATAGCATTATTAAGCAGGGGGCAATGCTGGTGGATAGTCCGACGGATATTATTCTGGATATGTTTAAAAGTGATCTGGAGGTGGAGCAGCCAAAGAGGCAGAGGAGAAAGAAAGAGACTGAGGAGGATACAAAACTTAGTGCGACAGAGAAGCAAATAATTGGCATTTTGGGATATGAGCCTCTCTTTATAGATGACATTATCAGACATAATGAAATGCATGTTGCAGAGACCTTGCAGACCTTAAATGAGCTCGTTTCGAAGGGCAAAATAAAGTGTGTTGAAAAAGGCTACTATATATTAAGCTGAAAAAATCTCCCCTTGATAACTCAAAAAAAATGGTGTATAGTGTCGAATCAGCTAACAGGGGTTTTGTTTATATGATAATGATGGAGGACGAAAATGGCTAAAAATCTTGTCATTGTTGAGTCGCCGACTAAGGCAAAAACAATTAAGAAATTTCTAGGTAAGAACTATGATGTTATTGCCTCGGAAGGACATATAAGAGATCTTCCTAAGAGTAGTATGGGAATAGATATAGATAATGACTATGAGCCTCATTATATTACTATCAGAGGAAAGGGTGAACTTCTTGCTACACTCAAGAAGGCTTCTAAGAAAGCTGATTTTGTGTATCTCGCAACTGACCCGGACCGCGAAGGAGAGGCTATATCATATCATTTATCAGTTGCTCTTAAGCTTGAAGATAAGAAGTTTAAGAGAATCACATTTAATGAGATTACAAAAAATGCAGTAAAAACTTCTATTAAGAATGCACGTACAGTTGATATGGACTTGGTAGATGCTCAGCAGGCCAGAAGAGTTGTTGATAGACTCGTGGGTTATGAGATAAGTCCTCTTCTATGGGAGAAGCTTGGTAAGAAGAGTCTCTCCGCCGGTAGAGTTCAGTCCGTTGCACTCAAGATGATCTCAGATAGAGAGAAAGAAATAGAGGCATTTATACCTAAAGAATATTGGACTATAGAGGCAGACGTAAAGGTTCCTGGACAGAAGGGTCTCGTTTCCTTTGAATATAAGGGTGAGTTAACAGACGGTAAGGAAGCTGAAGATCTTAAGAAGAAGCTTATGAAGAGTGACTTCATTGTGAGCGACATCAAGACTTCAACTAGAACTAAGAAGGCGCCAGTGCCATTTACAACTAGTACACTTCAGCAAACGGCTGCAAGTAAGATAAATTTCTCTACCTCAAAGACAATGAGAGTTGCTCAGCAGCTTTATGAAGGTGTTGAGATAAAGGGTAGAGGAACAGTTGGTCTTATTACCTACCTCAGAACAGATTCAACACGTATCTCTGAAGAGGCGGATGCAAATGTAAGACAGTATATCCGTGATACATTTGGAGCGGAGTACGAGGCTGAGAAGACGGAGCCTACAGGAGATAAGGCAAAGAACATCCAGGATGCTCACGAGGCTATAAGACCTACGGATGTGACTATTACTCCTGCTGTACTTAAGGGAAATGTAACTGCAGAGCAGTACAAACTATATAAGCTTATATATGAAAGATTTGTTGGAAGTAGAATGAAGCCTGCTGAATATAGCATTTATACTGTTACTATTTCAGCGGATGATAGTCTGTTTAAGGCTTCCAGCAGCACAGTTACATTTGCAGGATATCAAAATGTTTATAATACAGAAGAGGAGAAGGCTAAGAAAGCTGTGAATCTTGGTGGAATCCAGAAGGGCGACAAGCTCGACTGCGAAGAAATCAGAACTCTGCAGCATTTCACTGAGCCACCTTCACATTATACGGAATCTCTTTTGGTTCGTACGATGGAAGAAAATGGTATCGGAAGACCTTCAACTTATGCCCCTACTATTGCAACTTTGCTCAATAGGCGATATATTGTTAGAGAGCAGAAAAATCTGTATATAACTGAACTGGGTCAGGCGGTTAATAATGTTATGGAAAATGCCTTTCCGGAGATAGTTGATATAGACTTTACTGCTAATATGGAAACTCTTCTGGATAGTATAGGCGATGGAAAGACAGACTGGAAGGTTGTTGTAAGAAACTTCTACCCAGACCTGGAAAATGAGATAAAGCATGCTTCAGAAAATCTTGAGAAGATCAAGATAGCTGACGAGGTCAGCGATGAGTTTTGTGAAGAGTGCGGAGCTCAGATGGTTGTTAAGTATGGTTCTTACGGAAAGTTCCTGGCTTGTCCGAATTTCCCAGAATGTAGGTTTACAAAACATTATTTTGAGAGAATTGGTGTGGCCTGTCCTGATTGTGGTGGTGATATAGTAAGAAAGACCACTAGAAAGGGACGTCCATTCTATGGCTGTATAAATTATCCGGAATGTGAATTCACTTCCTGGAACAGACTGGTGGATAAGAAATGCCCTAAATGTGGTAAGTACATGATCATAAAGGGTAAGAAGGTAGTTTGTTCAGATAATGAATGTGGTTACACAGAAGATAGACCAGAAGAGGATTAATAATATATAAAGAGGGAAGAAAAGTATGAATGTTGCAGTTATTACACTTATTGTCATCGGTATTATAGCTATTATTGTGAGCTTTGTTCTTACACCGAAGGAAGAGGAAAAGGTAAATCCAAATATTCCTACAGAGCTTAGTGATGCTGATAAGAAGCATTTGGAAGGTCTTGCTGATAAGCATATGAAGGAATACAGCAAGAAGAAGATAAAGGAAAATGTATCAAACAGCATTAAAGAAGCTATTGATGAAGAAATCAAGAATAGCGACAAGGCAATTGGTGAAAAACTCGCTGAAAATCTTGGAAAGATAGATGAGAGAGCAACTGAGGATACTCAGAAGCTTGAGAAATACTATAGCGAAGTAACAGAAGATATAAATAAGAATAAGGCTGAACTTGAAGAGCTTTACAAGAAGGTTAGCGATAAGGAGAAGGATATCAAGACCTCTCTTGGAATCGTGGATGAATATAAGGAAGGCCTTGATAAACTTAAGTCAGAGATCCAGGAAATGGATACACAGCTGACAGCTAAGAGAGAAGAGGCTGAGAAGCTTGCAGCTGCAGCAGCAGCTAGTGCAGCAGTAGCGGCTACTGCTCAGGCAGAGGCTCCAGCTGAAACTCCAAGTAGTGAAGCAGAGACAGAAATTCTTAAGGGACCTGTTGAGTTCGTAAATGAAGATATGATAGCTGAGCAGGAGAAGGAATCCAAGTTCGGCAAAAAGAAAAAGAGAAATAAAAAGAATAAGAAGAAGGCTGCAGAGGCTGCTAAGGAAGAAGCTGCAAAGGAAGAAACTGCAGTAGAAGAGGTTGCGGAAGCTCCTGCAGAGGAAGCTAAGCAGGAAGAAGCTCCTGCGCAGGAAGAAGTAAAGGAAGAGGCTCCTTCAGAAGATTCTTCTAAGGTTGAAACTCCTGATCTGAATGAGATACTTGAAGCTGAGGGAATTAACCTGGCTGATGGTGATACAGCTGGAAATATAATGGAAATGTTCAACGCTGGACTAAGTATCATAGAGATATCTAAGGTTCTTGGAATCGGTGTTGGTGAGGTTAAAGCTATTATAGATAAGCAGCAGGGAGAGTAAATCGTATGAGAAAATATATGCTTAGAGGTATCGGTATAGGCATTCTTATTGGAGCCGGTGTAATGTACGGCGCATTTGCTACAATCGGTACTGAGGATAAAGGTAAGAATGATAAGGCAGTAGTTGAGACAACAGAGGAAGAGACAACCGAGGCAACTACTGAAGAAGAAACTACTGAAGCTACTACAGAAGCTACCACTGAGGCAACTACTGAAGCAACCACAGAGGAAGAAACTACTGAGGCTACTACAGAAGCTACCACTGAGGAAGTAACTACTGAAGCAACTACAGAGGAGACTACTGAGGCTCAGCCTGAGGAAGAGAAGACTGAGGAGAAGAAAGAAGATAAGAAAGAGGACAAGAAGGAAGATAAGGCTTCTGGTGAAAAGGAGATAACAGTTACTTCTGGAATGACTTCTGAAAATATTGCTTCTTTACTTGAGCAGGCAGGCCTTGTAGATTCTGCTAATGAGTATAACTCATGGCTTATCTCAAAGGGATATGATTCAAATCTGCACATTGGTACATTTAAAATCAAGTCTGGTGCAAGCAATGAAGAGATAGCTAAGATTCTTACTACTCAGGGAGAATAAAATAGATTTAAAATCTAATAAAGATTCTTACGAAAACCCCTTGCATTAGGGGTTTTCTTATGTTATTATACTCGTTGCGGCTTTGGGCCGTGAAAATAAACATGTGGATTTTAATATAAGGTGCCACTTGCTCGGTAGTCCCGTTGGACTATTTGTGGTGAACATATTTTAAAGACAGGTCCACAGAAGAAAAACCAGGAGGTATATTATGAGCGTTATTTCAATGAAACAGTTACTCGAGGCAGGTGTTCACTTTGGTCACCAGACTAGAAGATGGAACCCTAAGATGGATGAGTACATCTACACAGAGCGTAACAACATCCACATCATCGACCTTCAGAAGACAGTTGGTAAGATGGATGAGGCTTACAAGGCAGTATTTGATACTGTTGCTAATGGTGGTACAGTTCTGTTCGTAGGTACAAAGAAGCAGGCTCAGGACTCAATCCAGTCTGAGGCTGAGAGATGTGGTATGTACTTCGTTAACCAGAGATGGTTAGGTGGTATGCTCACAAACTTCAAGACAATTCAGTCAAGAATTGAGACATTCAAGAAGTATAAGAAGATGGAAGAGGATGGTACATTTGAAGCTCTTCCAAAGAAGGAAGTAGTTAACATTAAGAAGGAAATGGAGAAGCTTCAGAAGAATATCGGTGGTATCGAAGATATGAAGAAGCTCCCTGACATTATATTCGTAGTAGATCCTCACAAGGAAAGAATCTGTGTTCAGGAGGCACATGCTCTTGGAATTCCTCTTATTGGTATTGCAGATACAAACTGTGATCCTGATGATCTTGACTATGTAATCCCAGGTAACGATGATGCTATTCGTGCAGTAAAGCTTATCGTATCAAAGCTTGCTGACGCTGTTATCGAAGCTAACGAAGGTGTTACAGAGGCAGAAGAAGTAGAGGAAGCTGAAGCAGTTGAGACAGCTGAAGATGCAGAATAATTAATAAGGAGGATATTCAAGATGGCTATTACAGCAGCAGACGTTAAGAAACTTAGAGAGATGACAGGCGCTGGTATGATGGACTGTAAGAAGGCTCTTACAGAGACAGACGGCGACTTTGATGGCGCAGTTGAGTTCCTTCGTAAGAAGGGTCTTGCAACAGCTGAGAAGAAGGCTGGTAGAATTGCAGCTGAGGGTATTGTTGCAACAGTTCTTTCAGATGACAATAAGACAGCTACTATCATCGAGGTTAACTCAGAGACAGACTTCGTTGCTAAGAACGAAGTATTCCAGACATATGTAAATGGTCTGGCTACACAGATTAATAATAATGATTACGCTGATATGGCTGCATTTATGGCAGCTAAGTCAGATATTGATTCTGCTTCAACTGTAGAAGAGTATCACAAGGCTATGGTTGCTAAGATCGGCGAGAACCTTACAGTTCGTCGTTTTGAGAAGCTTACAGGTGACGTTGTTGTTTCTTACATCCATATGGGTGGTAAGATCGGTGTTCTCGTAGAAGCTCAGGCTGATCAGACAGGTGATGCTATAACAGAGGCTATGAAGAACGTAGCTATGCAGATTGCAGCTATGAATCCACAGTATGTATCAAGAGATGAAATCTCAGCTGATACACTTGCTAAGGAGAAGGAAATCGTAGTAGACAGCTCACTCGCTGATCCTGCTTCACTTCCAAAGCCAATCCTTAATGCAGTTATTACAGAGGCTGTTGATTCTAATAAGTGGAGCGATGCTGATAAGGCTGCTTACGAAGAGCAGAAGACAAACAAGTTCTGGTATAACTTCATTTCTGATGAGGGTATGCAGGTTCTTAGAGATATCGCATCAGCTCATAAGGCTGAGTACCTTGATAACAAGATCTTCGCTGGTCTTGTAGAGGGACGTTTTGCTAAGCACCTTAAGGAGATTTGCCTTGTAGATCAGGCTTATGTTAAGGCTGAGGACAAGGAGAACGTTAAGCAGTACGTTGAGAAGGTTGCTAAGGAGACAGGTTCTAACTTCGCAATCAAGAGCTTCATCAGATTTGAGACAGGTGAAGGACTTGAGAAGAAGAACGAAGACTTCGCAGCAGAAGTTGCAGCTCAGATGGGCCAGTAAACTATGCAAATAGGGACGGTTCTGTTTTGCACATGCAAATAGGGACGGTTCTGTTTTGCACATATGCAAATAGGGACGCTTCTCATTTGCATATATGATAAATGAATAGTAACGAATGAGTCATAAGGTGTATAGCCTTATGGCTCATTTTTGCTATTTAGGAAAAAATGCAACGATTTGTTGCGTTATACAAACTAATTGTGCAAATAGGGACGTTTCTGTTTTGCACATATGCAAATGGGGACGGTTCTCATTTGCACATATCAAGTGAAGGAGGGGGATTATTATGCCAAGAACGGCTAGAGAACAAGGAAAAACGGGATACTATCATATTATTACTAGGGGAAATGCTAAACAAATACTATTTGAAGATAACAAAGATTACAGCTTTTATATTTATTTGATTAGCAAATTTAGTAGAGAAATGGGCATAGCAATTAATGCTTATTGCCTTATGGACAATCATGTACATTTATTAGTGTATGATCCAGTGTTTAACATTTCACAAATGATGAAAAAAATCGATGTAACATATGCAAAATATTATAATGAAAAGTATGAGAGAGTGGGACATCTGTTTCAAGGGAGGTTTCTCAGTGAGGAAATTGATAATGAATCATATCTTTTGACAGCATTTAGATATATATTGCAAAATCCTGAAAAGGCTGGGGTGGCTATTGCATCTGAATATAAGTGGAGTAGTTACAGATATTATGATACAATTAACTCGTTTGTAAACACAAGTGTTTTCACCGCTTTAATAGGTGATTGGAAAAAATATACTACTTTTATTTCTTTACAAAATAGTGATAAATGTATGGAATTTGATACATTATCCAATGATGATGAGTGGGCACTTACTGTTTTAAGGAATACAATTAGTGTTAGTAGTGGTACGGCTTTACAAAAATTAAGCAAACACGAAAGGGATAAATGTATTCGTAAGCTAAGAGATAAAGGACTTACAATTACTCAAATTGCAAGATTTACAGGTTTAAATAGAAATACTGTTTCTCAGGCAAAATAAAATATGCAAATAGGGACGGTTCTTAT
>CACYQC010000013.1 GCA_902776395.1 uncultured Lachnospiraceae bacterium | reverse complement strand
ATAATAAAAATTTGCATATATCTTTATTTTGCAAAAAAGAAAAAATAGATGTGTAAAGAGGGGCATTTCACATACACCTTTCTACACATCTACTTATCATTTCTAGTCTCTAAGTTTTAAACCTCTGCCTTCCACAGTCCGTGAAGGTTGCAATATTCATAAGCTGCTGTAACCTTGTCCCCATCAACGATAGCGAACTTAGCAACTGGCTCATCTCCAGGAGAGAGAATCTTGCGTTGTCTTCCCTGCTCTGTCTCAAGTGTGATCCACTGGATGTAATGAGCATCCATCATAGGATGTTCAACAGAACCAACCTTAACTGTAACTATATTTCCATCTATCTCAATTACAGGAACATGCTTCTCACCTGCTGCATCTGTTGTATTAGGAACTATTTCAACCATAGTCTCGCCGCAGCATTTAACATCGCATGCATCCTTGTTAAGATATGTGATCATATTGCCACATTTTGTACATTTAAATACCTTCATTTGTAATCCTCCTTCGTGTTTTAAATCTCATTTATTTGAGTTTTTTTGTTTCATAACTACAACTCATATTTTAACATAAGTGAGCTTCATAGTGAATCAGAAAATCATCGTAATCTTGACTATCTGGAAACAGAAAATAGTCGCAAAAACAATTGAGAAAAGAGTCCCTTTATGGTATAGTATCGCTTGTATGCCTAAGTGGCGCAGTTGGTAGCGCAACTGATTCGTAATCAGTAGGTCGTCGGTTCGAGTCCGATCTTAGGCTTTTTATTTTACTCTCAATTATATTTGAATTATATATTTGGATAATTTTGAGGGAGTTGAGGAGAATCACAAGATGGAATATAACTTTTTTGCTACTATATCCAGAATGAAATATATAGACAGATGGGCACTGATGCGTAACTCTCGAAACGAGAATCTGAGCGAGCACAGCCTAGAAGTTGCTATGATAGCACACGCACTTTGCGTTATAGGAAATGCGCGTTATGAAAGAAATCTAAATGCTGACAGAGCCGCCCTTATCGGTCTATATCATGACTCATCTGAAATAATAACCGGCGATATGCCAACACCTGTAAAGTATTATAATCCTGAGATCAAGGATGCTTATAAACAGGTCGAGAAAATAGCTGAGTACAAGCTACTCGAGAAACTTCCGGCAGATCTTAGACCTGCCTTCGAAGAGATTTATAAATCAACTAATTCTGCCGAAGATAAATATATGCGTAGACTAGTAAAGGCTGCCGACAAGCTCTCCGCCTACATCAAATGTATCGAGGAAGAAAAGGCCGGCAACACAGAGTTTTCAACTGCAAAAGAATCTGTCGGCAAAGCAATCGAGAAGCTCAGATCCGAACTGCCTGAGGTGGATGACTTTGTAAAAGAATTCCTACCACCATACGGCAAGACCCTCGACGAACTCTCATAATGAGTATGTAGGGTCGGATGAGTATATAGGGACGGTTCTCATTTACTCATTAAAAATGAGTAAATGAGAACCGTCCCTATTTACTCATCTATCATCATAACTAAAAAAGTGAGTAAATAAGAACCGTCCCTATTTACTCACTTATTTTTTATTCCCAAGGCATTTTTGGTTTTGATTCGCCGTCCTGACTTTCCTCTGAATTATCCACAGCTTCCTTAACCTCTTCGGTTTTGACTTCTTCCTTAACCTCAGCCGCTTCATTCTCAACTGGAGCTACTGTTTCAGAAGTTGTTTCAGAAATTGTCTCAGGAACCGTCTCTTCTGACTCTATTTCTTCGTCGTCGTTTAAGAGCTCGTCTCTACGTTTCTCGAACTCAGCACTGGCAAATACTTTGTATTTATCCTTGTCTTTTTCTTTTTTCTTTTTAGCTTTCTTGACCTTAGCCTTTACCTTTTCCTTGGTCTTTTCAGCAAGAGACTTAACTTTAAATGTCTTAGTTATATCTCCTGATGTAAGAGAATCTCCCTTATCGACCTTTGGCATCACACCGCCTGTTACCTGATTAAAGATATCCATAAATTCTTTACCAGTAATAGACTCATGATCTATCAGATAAGTAGCTATTGCATCAAGTATAGCGATATTCTCTGAGAGCAGCTTGTATGCTTTAGCATAGCCATTATTAATGATCTTGCGAACTTCTTCGTCGATCATGGTTGCTGTCTCATCAGAACATTCAAGCACTCTTCTACGATCCAAATACTCTCCGGTTATACCCTCGAGCTGAACCATTCCGAATCTATCTGACATACCATACATGGTAACCATTGCTCTGGCTGTCTTAGTAGCCTGCTCTATATCATTTGAAGCACCATTTGTAACTGATGGGAACTTCAGCGCTTCTGCAGCACGTCCACCCATTGTTATAACGATATCCGCTTCCATCTCTGCCTTTGTCTGCAGATTCTTCTCTTCCTCTGGAGCCTGCCATACATAACCTAGAGAACCCTTTGTTCTTGGAACAATAGTAATCTTCTGAACTGGCATTGTATTCTTCTGAAGCATTGTAAGGAGTGCATGTCCAGCCTCATGATAAGCTACAACGCTCTTCTCATCAGCGGATAGAATGTTATTCTTCTTTTCCTTACCTGCAAATACAACCTCAATGGATTCAAGAATATCTGTCTGAGATACAAATCTTCTGCCTTTTCTTACAGCTGTAAGAGCCGCCTCATTGATAATGTTCTCTAGATCAGCACCAACTGAACCGCTAGTTACATTTGCTATTTCCTTCAGATCAACTGTCTCATCGAGCTTAACGTCCTTAGCATGAACCTTCAGAATATCTTCTCTACCCTTGAGATCAGGTCTCTCAACTATTACTCTTCTATCAAAACGACCCGGTCTCAGAAGTGCCTTATCCAGAACTTCAGGTCTGTTAGTTGCAGCAAGGATAATGATACCCTTAGAGGAATCAAATCCGTCCATCTCAGATAAGAGCTGATTCAGTGTCTGCTCTCGCTCAGAATCTCCGCCCATGTGACGGGTATCTCTGCTTCGACCTATAGCATCTATCTCGTCTATGAAAATGATACATGGCGCCTTCGTATTTGCCTGTTTGAAAAGGTCTCTAACACGGGAAGCACCTACACCAACATACATCTCTACGAACTCGGAACCTGACATAGAGAAGAAGGGAACTCCAGCTTCTCCGGCTACAGCCTTTGCCAGAAGTGTCTTACCAGTTCCTGGAGGGCCTACAAGAAGTGCACCCTTCGGAAGTCTAGCACCGATTTCCAGATATTTCTTTGGCTCCTTAAGGAAGTCAACCATCTCAGTAAGAGATTCCTTAGCTTCTTCCTCGCCGGCTACATCATCAAATGTAACTCCTGTATTCTTTGTCATATCATATAGCTTCGCGTTGGACTTTCCAACATTCATGATTCCACCAGAACCACCAGCTATACGTCTCATGATAAGCATTGTAATGAAGTACATTACAGCTATCAGTATAATGTAATACAGAACCTGACTGAGTATTGCATTTCCGCCTTCATCCACTGCTGTGAACTCAACGTCTGCCTTCTCCAGTCTGTCTACCAGACGGTAGTCATCCGTTCTAATACAATAATAAGTTACATTCTCAACATTCTTATCTTCAAATATAGGTGTGAACTTTATCTTCTTCTCATATATCTTCACATTCTTGACATTTCCGTCTTCCAGCATCTGAATGAATTCGTTGTAGTTTACCTTCTCTTCACCAGAGCTTTTATAGGTATTAAATGCCATAAGGAAAATAATCGAAAGAATAACAGCTATAACCACTCCACCTATAATGCTATTGAAGCCACCCGGTTGTTTCTTGTTGTTATTGTTGTCGTTATTATTATTCTGATTGTTGTTATTTTCTTCCATGTCTTACTTTCTGTTTAACTAATAATTACTTATAAAGTGGGTACTTATCTGTAATGCTCTTAACAAGCGCCTCAGCTGCAGCACTATCCTTATCAAGAATAGCAGCCTTAAATGCATCTGCAATAGTATACATATCTTCCTTAACTGCTCCACGAGTTGTAACTGCTGGAGTACCAACTCTGATACCACTTGTTACGAATGGTGACTGTGGATCATTTGGAACAGTATTCTTGTTAACAGTTATACGTACCTCATCAAGTGCAAGTCCAAGCTTCTTAAGGTCTACAAGCATCAGATGGTTATCTGTACCACCAGATACGATATCAAATCCTCTATCCTGAAGAGCTGCTGCAAGTGTTGCTGCATTTTCAACTACTCTACCCATGTAATCCTTGTAATCCTGTGAAAGAGCTTCCTTGAAGCATACAGCCTTACCAGCGATAACATGCATAAGAGGACCACCCTGGATACCAGGGAAAATAGCCTTGTTGAAGTTATACTTAGCATTAACTTCTTCACTACAAAGTATCATACCACCTCTTGGTCCACGAAGAGTCTTATGAGTTGTTGTTGTTGTGATGTCCGCATATGGAATAGGGCTCATGTGATATCCTGCAGCAACAAGACCAGCGATATGTGCCATATCTACCATAAGAACTGCACCAACCTCATCTGCGATCTCACGCATCTTCTTGAAGTCTATCTCTCTTGCATAAGCTGAAGCGCCAGCTACGATAAGCTTTGGACGAGCCTCCTTAGCTATAGCAAGTACATTATCATAATCAATACGTCCCTCATCATTTACTCCGTAAGGAACACAGTTAAAATACTTACCTGACATATTTACAGGTGAACCGTGTGTCAGATGTCCGCCGTGGTCAAGGTTCATTCCCATAAATGTATCACCAGGGTTCATTACTGCAAAGAATACAGCCATGTTAGCCTGAGCACCTGAGTGAGGCTGAACGTTAGCATATTCAGCACCAAACAGCTCCTTAGCTCTATCTCTTGCAAGATCCTCAACTACGTCCACATACTGGCATCCACCGTAGTATCTCTTACCTGGATAACCTTCTGCATATTTATTTGTAAGGTGACTTCCCATTGCAGACATTACTGCTTTAGAAGCTATATTCTCTGAAGCAATAAGCTCGAGATTGTCATTCTGACGATTCCACTCGTCAGTCATGGCTGCTGCCACCTCAGGGTCTACTTTCTTGATTTCCTCAAAATCAAACATTTTCATTTCCTCCGTAATGATTATTTATATTTACTGTTTTATTATAAAGATTCTTTGGGCGCCGCCCTCAGAATGACATTATATCTTGCTACTAATCTTAGATAGAGCCTATTATACTTCTATCTGTGATAGAACCTCTCCTATCTTGTCGTGTATGACGATGTCTGCCTGAGCATCTCTACCCGTTGATGCCATATTCAGAACTGCCAGGTGCTTACCGCCAAAGTAATTCACAAAGCTTGCCGCTGGATAAACAACAAGGGAGGTTCCTCCGATGATCAGCATGTCCGCCTTAGAAATGTGCTCTATAGCACGACTGATAACATAGTTATCTAGTCCCTCCTCATATAGAACAACATCTGGTCTAACTAGGCCGCCGCATACTTTTCCATCTACTACATTGTCGCACTTTGGAACGCCTTCAGAAGCTAATATATATTTCACTCCTGCATGTACATCGCTCTCAGTACTGCTAAACTGCTTTCCGCACTTAGTACAGAAGTTTCTAAGTACAGATCCATGAAGCTCTAGGACCTCTTTACTTCCAGCCGCCTGATGTAATCCATCAATATTCTGAGTGATTACCGCTTTCAGTTTACCGGCCTTTTCCATTTCTGCTAACTTATAATGCGCAGCATTAGGCTTCGCATCTGGTGCTAGCATCTTGTCCTTGTAGAACTCATAGAAATCCTCAGTCTTATGCACCAAAAATGTATGACTAACGATTTCTTCTGGTGGATATTTATATTTCTGATTATATAGTCCATCCTGACTTCTGAAATCAGGAATTCCGCTTTCAGTAGATACTCCAGCTCCACCAAAGAAAACTATATAATTAGATTCATTGATTGCATCTTGTAACGCCTGTATATTCTCCGTCATTCTACTTTACTCACCTCGACCTTCACACTATATGAATCATTGATCTCATAGATATCTTTAGCATCAAAATCAACTGTCATATCATGTTCGCCTATTGTCAGGTCCTTCACATTGATTCGAGGATTGATGTCTTCTATCGTAAGACTAGCTATATCCTCCTCGAAACCACTGATCTTAACCTTGATATTATCAGGAGAGACAATGTCGTAATTATAATCCGGATTTCCACCTATTACTCGTATTTTATTTTTTGCAACTGTAATGTCCAGATCATTCATCGCCTCTATCTCGACATTTACAGCAAGATCGCTAGTGCTCTCATCAGCAAGGAAAATGTCAGTAGGCAGATAGTTTGTAAGATCAATATTCTTCTCAATATTTGTATCTGCATCAGTTACTATAACGTCATTAATATCTATGGAATCTATATTTTCAAGATCCTCTGGAGAACCAGCAACTACTATTGATGTTGGCTCATAATTAACCGCCTTTATACCATAACCATCCTTCAGCTTACCGGCAGTATTAACATTTATTTCAACTGTCTTCGTCTGGTATATAGGTACATTTACGCTTACAGTGCTTGCAGACAGAGCAATGTTATCCTTCTGAACTGCTGAACCGTAACCATCTATACATCCAAGATTTACAATCTTAACAATATCTTCATTTGCGCCAGATATATCAACTACAGCTCTGGCCTCGACTATATTAGCTAGTACAGATTCAGGACCTGTAACTGTTACCATATTTGGAGTAGGAACTGGGTTTCCTGGAGCATAGCCTTCCTCAGCATCACCAGTTGTAATAACTCTTACTGGAATACTCTTCTCTGACTCCTCCTCTATACTAAGTGTCACATACTGATTAACAGGAGTAATGCTTAGCTTCTTGGCTGCAGAGTTAGGAATATTTGAGTTTGTTAATACCTCAATAGTTGTTGAATTGGTAACGGACAAATGTGATAGATCCGCACTCGCAACAAAGTCATTTGCCTCAAGATTTTCAACGATTGATCTAGGTCCGCGGACTATTACTTCGACGGTTTCGCCATCCGTTACATTGTAGAGATTACCATTTGCTATAATGCTCTCCCCGTTTATCATTTCCACAGGGATGCCTGAAATAGTCTTGGTAATAACACCATCCTCATAATTCATAACTACGAACCACATGAGAAATGCGATCAGTAGAGCTAGTAACTTAAGTCCGATATTATCAAAAATGTTCTTTTTCTTATCCTTCACTGTTACCGCCTCCCTTCCTCAGGATGCTGGTCACAGCAGGCTTTTCCTCTTTTGGAGGATCCAGTTTAGTCAGTTGACGTCTAAGTCCATCCTCGTCAAGATCCTGGTAAAGCTGACCTCTATATGCAACAGATATTCCACCTGTTTCTTCAGACACTATAATTGTCATACTGTCTGAAACCTCACTGATTCCAAGGCCTGCTCTATGTCTCGTGCCTAGAGACTTCGCTATATTCTTATTATCTGTAAGAGGCAGATAGCATGTAGCTGCTGCAACTCTATTCTTCTGAATGATAACCGCGCCATCATGAAGTGGTGTATTCTTCTCAAAAATGTTGATAAGAAGCTGCTGAGACACTACTGACTCCAGCTTGATACCAGTATCGATATACTCACCCATTGGAGTATCATGCTCTATAACGATCAGTGCACCTGTCTTATCCTTAGCCAGCTGAACTGAAGTTTTAACCAGCTCATATATAGTCTTATCACTAAGAACCTTTTCATCATTATTCTTGCTTCCAAAAGAACTGAAGAATCTAGAGATAATATTCTTTCTACCGAGCTCATCCAGTGCACGTCTTAGCTCTGGCTGGAACAGAACAACTATTGCGAGCAGGAAAACATTTATCAAGTTTTTAGCTATCCACAGGATAGTATTCAGCTTGACGATTGCCGCAAAAATGAGAAAAAGAGCCACCACAACTACACCCTTTACCAGGGTCCATGCTCGGCTCGTTTTCACCCACAATAACAAATGGTAAATAATATATGCAATTATGATAATATCCAACACATCTGTCCATTTAAGATCAGGGAAATATATTCCACTCAGATATGTATGGATAAAGGTACTAATTGCTTCCATCAACTACCCACCTTTATTAATTACTCTTCGTCCTCTTTGTCCTTCTTCTCGGAATCTATCTTTGGAACAGCCTTGACATAATAGTAATAATCATCATCTTCAAACTGTACTCGTTCTGTATGCTGATAATCTAGTATGCCCTGTCCGAATCTAACGATCAGTGCTAGGATTCCACCTACTATACTACCAACTAAAACCATCTGTATAGCAACATCATGATGTGTAATATAGCCCGCCAGGATTGCTCCCAGAATATTTACAACAACACCCGCTGCCATCGCTATATAAAGTGCATAGCTATAAGTGAACTTAGCAAGCACACCTATAACAAGGATTGTTATTACAAATGCAATAACTGTAGTATACATTTCCTTATTGCTTATAAGAACTGTCGACAGCTGTTTAACCGCTTCTATCTCATTTTCTGCTGTCTCTGTTTTCAGAAGCTCATATATTTCAGCTGCACAAACAGAGAAGAAATAAATTACAACTCCACAAGCTCCAGGAATAGTTCCAGCCAGTCCTGCAAGCACTCCGATGATTATTGGTGCAGCAAATGGTATATGAAGTACATAGAAAACAGGTACTAAAAGTACTATGTATGAATATTTAGGGAAAAATCTTGCAAATACGGCATAAATGATTACGAACAGAACCACAAATACCGCTCCCAGCTCTAAGGATACAGAGAAGGAATGAAGCGTCATAACAACTCCAGCCATAAAGAACATAAATCCGTCTGGCAGAAGTGCGCATAGAACAGCAAGAAGTATAGTAACCTCTGGCTTTGATGCAAGGCTGTTATATCCAAACAATTTCTGTATAGAAATAAATACGATAAGCGCCCATATGAATCTGAGGATAGGGGTAATGATTTCGTCCTGCTTCCTGCAGATATCTCTAATTGTATTCTTCGCTTTGATTATCGCCTGCACTATCCTCACTCCTTTCTACTGGCATCTCTTCGTCTAGTTCATCAAAATCTCCACCGATACTGTTATATACCTTGATGCGTCCTTTGACTACATCGCCGTGTACCTTTTCCTTATCATATATTTTGATAAGCTTTCTCAGCATCTTATTATATTTTACTAGACCCGGTCTGGCCTTGATATATTTGTAATTATAAACAATGAATGCATATATATAGAATACGACCATTACTATTACATATCCGACCATAAGTCGTGATATCAGTTTGAAATAATCAACATGGTTCAGATCCGCCATGATCTTCTCAAACTTGAGCAGTATATATACTGCAACTGTCAGCCAATATGCAAAGGTCGCAACAATAAGAGTCTTCAGGCAACCATACTTAACGTAATCCTCTTTGTAGAAGTTACTCATAGCTAGGCCATCAAACTCTTCTTTTTGCTCATATATAGTGACTTTCGTCATCAATTTTATCTTTTCTTCATCTAGCATTCTATATCTCCTAAAGGAACACCATACACGTCAATATGATATTCCATCTAGAGCCAAAAATCAAGGGCGAGCACCCTAAGTTTGACTAAATAGTATCAATAAGCTCTAGGGTATGTTCTTCTGTCTGCTTCTTGCAAAGTTCAACAAATGTATCTAGTGGAACTCCATTCATCTGCTTATTACCTCTGACATTTACAGAAACAGTATTTTCCTCTGCTTCCTTGTCACCAAGAATAAGGATATATGGCTCCTTAAACTTCTTGAAGCCCTTTATCTTAGTCTTCATATTTTCATCTGAATAATCAGCTTCTACTCTGATTCCAGCACGTCTAAGTGTCTTCTCAACCTGCTTAGCATATTCATTGTGCTCTGGACGAATAGGAACTATACCAACCTGATATGGGGACATCCAGAATGGAAATGCTCCTTTGAAGTTCTCGATAAGGATACCGATAAATCTCTCAAAAGATCCGAAGATAGCTCTATGAATCATAACAGGTCTCTTCTGTGTTCCATCTGCTGCTACATATCTAAGATCGAAATTGAGAGGAAGCTGGAAGTCGAGCTGGATAGTACCCATCTGCCACTCACGGCCGATGCAGTCCTTCATCTTAAGGTCGATCTTTGGACCATAGAAAGCTCCATCGCCTTCATTTATCTCATATCCGCCTTCGCCATATTTCTTATCAAGGATTCTCTTAAGTGAAGCCTCTGCAGCATCCCACAGTTCAGGCTCACCCATGAAGTCATCAGGTCTTGTAGAAAGCTCAGCCTCATATGTAAGACCAAAGGTTTCATAGATATGCTTAGCTATATCCATGATATCGCCGATTTCATCCTCGATCATATCCTCTGTAAGGAAAGTATGATCATCATCCTGATGGAACATTTGAACTCTGAAGAGGCCATTTAACTCACCACTCTTCTCTCTACGATGAATAACCTGTGTCTCGCTATATCTAATTGGAAGCTCCTTGTAGCTGTGAAGTCCGTTCTTATATACATTTATTGCATTAGGACAGTTCATAGGCTTGATAGCATACTGGATGTCTGTATCGATAACCTCTTCACCTGTCTTTTCATCTGTTGAAGCATTTGTGACAAGGAACATATTCTCCTTGTAATGTCCCCAGTGACCAGATGTCTCCCAAAGATTCTTGTGATTTATAACTGGAGCAAGTATTTCCTGATAGCCATATTCCTCATGCAGATCTCTCCAGAAGCTCTGGATAGCATTGTACATTTTGAAACCTCTTGGAAGCCAGTATGGCATACCTGGTGCTGATTCATCGAACATGAAGAGCTCCTGCTCAGGACCGATCTTCTTGTGATCACGCTCCATTGCTTCCTTTACGAAATCAAGATGAGCCTTAAGCTCCTGCTTAGATGGGAAGCAGTACATATATATTCTCTGAAGCTGATCATTCTTCTCATTACCTCTCCAGTAGGAACCGGAAACAGACTTAATCTTGTAGGATACGTTCATAAGCTCCTGTGAATTAGAGATATGAGGTCCGCGACAAAGATCTACGAAATCCTCACCTGTATAGTAGATAGTTATCTTCTCATCTGCTGGAAGATCATTTATAAGCTCAACCTTATATTTCTGATCCTTGAATATATCAAGCGCCTCATCCTTAGATACTTCCTTGCAAGTCCAATCCTCGCGACGCTTCAGTATCTCGCGCATCTTATCCTCTATAGCCTTGTGATCATCATTTGTGATTGTTCTTGGAAGCATGAAATCATAATAGAAACCGTCATCTATCTGTGGTCCGATTGCTATCTGAACATTCTCCTTACCAAATATTTCCATAACAGCCTTAGCCATTATATGTGCCATTGAATGTCTGTAAACACTCAGGAAGTACTCCTTCTTTTCATCCTTATCGCTCATTTTCTTTCCTCCTAATCTTCCATCCCCTAATGAGTATATAGGGACGGTTCTTATTTACTCATTTTTTGAGTATAAAAAATCCCCTACACATAGTTTCATGTGTAAGGGACGTAATATTACGCGGTTCCACCCTTATTGCTATATTCGTAAATGCAATATAGCCTCTCATTTTGATTATAACGGAATCACCGTATCCATTTCAGACTGAGTAAATAAGAAACGTCCCTATATACTCATGAGTAAAAGAGAAACGTCCCTATATACTCACTTACTAAGGATCCCTCAGAGGTAGTATCCGGTTGTTATAAGTTGCGGGGTTCTCAGCCACTCCCCACTCTCTGTAAGCTAATTAAAAACAAAGGGACATGTCCTCTTTCGACAGTTTCATATATAATAGCATTTAAGTTTCTTCTTGTAAAGTTCGTTTCTTGAACTATGGAAATGCTATCAACTTCTAAATATCTATTTTCTTCTTCTGCTGGCCGGCCGTCATGGCTACTACCTGTTCTCTAGGAAGTAATCTCGTCCCCCAAACAGCGAGCTTCATTCTTAGTGTCGGAACTATAACCACCTTGCGCTTATTAAACATCTGTTTTAAGGCATAGGTTACGCAATCATCTGCGGATATTCCCCTAAGCGCAAATTCAACATTAGCAACTTCATTAAACTCTGTATCTACTGGACCTGGACAGAGGCAGCCAACATAAATATCGCTCCCCTCTTCCTTCAGTTCTCTCGCAATAGCCTGAGTGATGCTGGACACATAAGCCTTCGAAGCATAGTAGGTCGCCATATATGGTCCCGCAGGAAATAGCCCCGCCGAAGATGCAACGTTAAGTATATATCCTCCCGTCGCCTTAGACGACTTCAGCTTCTGAAGCATCATCTTCAGCAGAAGATGCATACCCGTGACATTAACATCTATTATCTGAAGATCCTTATTAGCATCCGTCTCATAGAATCTTCCGCAGTCTCCCAGACCAGCATTATTTATAAATACATCTATATTCAGATCAATCGTCTCCGTAATAACTCGCACACATTCATCGCGTCTGCTAAGGTCTGCATCTATTATAATGCTCGAAGTTTTAATCGCCTTCTGAACCTGCTCCAGCTTCTCCCTGCGTCTCGCAACAAGTATCAGCTTGTAGCCCTTCTCTGAAAGCTGCTTTGCAAATTCAAACCCCAGTCCACTACTTGCACCTGTCACTAAAGCATATGAATCGTTCATTACATTCCCCTTCTCATCATGATTCTAAGAGCCACCTCAAAGAATACGCTTTAATCATAACCTTAGTGATTATATCATAAATGCCCCTTACAACCAATATAAAAGAAAAGAAGAGGCTGCCTAAGTTTAGGCAGCCCCCTCTGGGGAAGTATAAGTATAATAATATATTTATAATGCAAAATGTCCTTTATTTTGAGCCTTCTCCTGTGCCAACTGACGATTGTTTTCAGATAGAAGATTTTCCTTACGTGACTTAATTTCTTGTGCTCTATTACCTCTATTAACCTTAAGATTTCTAGCCTCATTAGGAACTGCCTCATTTGAAGCCTTAACTGCATATAAACATATAGCATCACTAAATTTCACTCTAGCTGTTCCATTTGCTCCGAAATCATTTACCACATCATTTAACACCGCACTAAGATTCTGATCTGTCTGCTTAGCCGTCTCAATCTCTTCATTAGTAAGCTCTCTTGTACCAAGAGTTTCTATTCTTCGTCTATAATCTTCTAAGCTTTCATTCTCAGATTTATTGAAATAGCCACTTTTTCTCTGAAGATTATAAATAAGCATCTTAGCAACAGCCTTTTCATATTCTTGACGATTTAGTGCTCCTGATGCCTCCTTCTCAGCATTCAGTGCAAGGTCAAGAAGTCTATCTCTTGCATTTTTCTTCAGTGCTGGAAGCTCTGTTCTCTGGAAGTTCTGAACATCTTCTGGAGCATTCTCATTTACAACAGGCTGTTCCTCAATGAAATGATAATTCTTCATCTCGAACTCATATACTGCAAGTCTATTCTCCATAAGAATCAGCTTATCATATAGATTAAGAGCCATCTTGATACGAGACTGCTCAACTCCCTGCTTTCTTGCAGAATCTCTTCTGTTAGCATCATGATTGAAGTCATTTTGTTTCTTATCAAAGTAAGCATTTGTTGCATTCTTTGTTGCATTTATCTTTCTCTTTAGCTCCTGCATCTTCTGGTAATATGCCTGCTCAACCGTTTGTCCTTCACGAGGAGCTATTCTCATCATATCTCTATTAACAAATCTCTGAAGATCAAGTAATGCATTCTTCATATCCTTGAACGCACCTGATCCAAGTGTTATCTCCACGGCTTTTAGATCCTTAACCATGATATCAACATTATCTTTGATCTGCTTTGAGTTCATGCCTGCTGGAGCTTTAACACTAAGTTCTTCTTGATTAAAAATATACTTAGTATCAACCACTTTTAGCTGTCTACCTAGCTCTTCAAGAGGACACTTACGATTTGCCGCCTCAATATAAGAAACAGTAATTGTAGAATCCTGACCCTTCCAAGATACATAATCCTGTATAGGTTTAGCGAGATTATCTAATATCTCATCTCTCATTTCAGGGCTTGTTACATATCCGGTTTTCATTTTAATGTAGGAATCCTGCATGTCCTTTAGAATCTGTTCTGCCTGCTGCTTATCTTGAGGAGTCGCATTTACATCCTCCTTAATACCCTTTAGTTCCGAAGCCATTTTGAGGAGATCAGAAAAGAAATTAATATCTTCTGCTGGCCAACCTCTATCAACAAGATTTATTGCTCTATTAGCATTTCTAATAACAGCCTTGCCAAATCTTACTCCGGTCCAGTTTTCTAAGCTCTTATTCACATTTTCATTGAAAGCTTTCAGTTTACTTATTTCATTAATATCTTCCTGACTTAAGCTACTCAGCTTTCTGAAGTAACCCAATTGTCTTTCCTGGAAATCTGTATATTTCTTATTAAATTCCGCAACACTTGCTGGGGTTAGATTTCCAGCATTTTTCGAAGTAATATATGGCAAATAGACTTTTGTCATGAAATCCAATCTATCTTCGATTTGATCTATGAATGGAAACTTTGCCATTAAAGCCTCATATTTCTCATCATCAGGTTTAAATGTACCATCCTCCTGAAGGAACATATTATATGGGAAGGTTGCCATCGTAGATGTAATTGTATTGAGAAACTCAGGATCTAGACGATTGATATCATCCAACTTATATCCAACTATTACATCACGAGTTGTTCGTAGGATATTTACTAGTCTGAGATTCATCTCCTTTTCAATAGGATGCTTCTTCTTGAATTCACTAAATCCTTCTTGATATTTAGCATTGTCGTTATTGAACAGCTCAAGATGCTCCTGTTTATAAGGCTCAAGATACTTTCTATTGACGTTCTCCTCAGCCTTTCGAGTCTCAGAATGGTCTATACATGCTAGTAATTCGTCAAACTTAGCTATTAGCTTTGCCTTAATAATCTGCTGTTCTTGACTTCCATAGTATTCTAACTCTGTACCACCTGGTAATTTCCTTTTCGCAGCGCCACCACTTACTAAAGTGCCAAAAGCTTGTGTGGCTTCATCAGCGAGCTGCCTTATCTCATCCTTATAATCTGCGAATTGGTCCTCAAAAGTACCTAGAGCAGACAGCAAATCAAAGAATTCATGTTTACTGATAGGTCCTTTATCTTCATGACGAGCAAGAATGTTCTGAGCCCTAGGATTAATCATTTTATCATCAAGCCTTGGCTGCAATCTAAAGCGTACAGGCTCATCAGCTACTATATCTTCTTCTACCTTTTCCTCCTGGTTTACAGGCTTATTTGGATCCGGAGCTTTCTTCTGAGTCCCATTAGCCTTATTCATATATTCTTCTATAATCTTGGCCTTATTCTCTTCAACCTTGCCTGAATATGCTTTTTCTAAACCACTTTCCGCTCTTTCTTCGTCCTGTCTAGGCGCTGTAGAAAAGCCCTCGTCATTTAACTCTTTCTGTTCCCCTAAGAATGCGTTCTCCTGATCTTCATGTTCGAGATATGAAATTACAGTATAGTTATCTGCCTGCTGCTGTTCTTCATATTCCTTCTTTGATTTCACTATCCTTTCATCAATAGGAGTCCAATCCGGATCATTTTCTGGCATATATCGCATAGCACCATATCCAAAATCTAGATCTCTCTTCACAGTCCAGACCTCATTCTCCATCTGGGCATGTTCAGGATCCATTTCTTCTTTTTCAGGCACTGGATCTTCAGCTACAGGCTCTTCATAATATGGTTCAAGAGACTTCATCTGGTTAAATGTAAGGAACTCATAATAATGACTTGATAAAGTAGCAGGGTCTTCAACAAGACCAGATACCTCTCTAACATCCAATGTATACTGTGGATGACCTGATTGTACCTGAGTAAAATTCCCCTTATCATCAAATACACTTGGACGGAACTCTATTTTGGCATTCTGATGAACCATTGTGTAAAGCACGAAAGCCTTTTCATAATTCACCAGATCTCTAGTTTCAATCTTATCAGCATCTATTCCATACTGCGCTAGCTTCTCATACATAAATGGCTGAAGCAGCACATCCTTAATCTTCTTATCACCAATTTTTGTTTTAGAAACATACATACGTGATGTAACTGATGAATCGGTTATAAAACCAATATTATGCTTATCATAAACAGTATTCAGCTTCATGAAGATTCTATCATAAACCTGACCAGCCTCAGCTAAATCCTGCTCATTAAGCTTGCTAACGTCAAATTCTTCAGGAGTAAGTTTCTTATATACTCCTATCTTATATATATTTTCCTTAGAGTTATTCTTTACATCTTCAATAGCTTCCTCTACATCTTTATTAAAGTTTTGCTTAGCAACTCTCTTATACTCAGTGATGTGTGGACGATTATTTCTTGCCTCATACTTTGCACGCGCATCATCTTTATATTTTTTAAGCTGATCCGCCTCAAATCTATCCTTACGATCTTGTATAGCCTGACGACGAAGTTCGTCTCTATAATCATCTCTTGTTAGCTTTAAAGCATCGTCTTCTGCTTCCTTAATTCGGTCAGCAAGAGTTCTTTGGGATTCTTCATATTCGGCAACCTTCTGTTTTGCCCATTCCCTTCTGCCTTCTATTTCACTAAGGCCCTTTCTCGATTTGTTTACACTATCCTCAAATAGAGCAATAGTATCCTTGCCAACTTCTTCCTCTTTTTTACCCTTATATTCTTCGAGTCGTGATGAATAATGCTGGATCTGCTCTTCATAAGCTTCGATTTTGGTCAGGATGCCTCTAGCTTCATCATAATCCTTCTGCAATGCATTATGTCTATTCTGAATAACATCACGAGCATGCTCCTTGGCAACTCTGATTCTCTCTCCAAGAACAGCCTGATCTACAGGAGGTTCTATAAGCTCAAGATCCTCAGGCTTCTCACGTGGAGGCATAGGCTTAGGCTCAAACTTCTTGAGATACTCCCTCCTAGCAGCTTCTTCTCTTTCTCTTTGTATTCTTTCTCTTTCTCTAGTAGCGTCCAGAATATGATCATTATATAAATCATTCTCACCGTCATATTCCATTTCCTCAGATTCGTAAAGCTGAGGGAATACGCCAATCGGATCCTCCTGAGTTCCGACATCTCCAGACTTAACCTGGCTTCCATCATCTACCTTATAACTTGGAGCCTTATCAAGTTCCTCTTCATTGATCTTATTCTCTTCATTGATCTTATTTTCTTCGTTAATCTTATTTTCTTCGTTAATCTTATTTTCTTCGTTAAGCTTGTTATCTTCGCCTGTCTTATTATCATTCTCATTGATAATATTATCATTTCCACCATCGATGTTCAGTTCATCATCATTATAATCCTTCATATTTGTCCGCCTCCATTTATTATTATACTTATTTTTTCAGCTTACTCTGTTATTCTATCATGTAAAGCGCAACAAGAGCGCAACAAGAGTTTTTACATATGTGGTCCACCCGCCTGATGCTGATTTTGTGCCTGTGGCCTAATTCTTCCTTCAAGTATATCTATACGACGCTGAGTCGCTTCATTTGATCTACCCTCAAGAGAAACTGTTTTCTCATCAAATAATTTATGGAACCAATTTGTTCGAACCTCATTAGTTCTATTAACCAGCTTATCTGCAAGAGCCTTACCATTCTTTCCTGTCTTTGCAAGAATTGCTAGTACATCAAGAGTTTCATTGAAATGCTCCTGCTGAGTGTCCGTCATACGTTCACTCTTACGTCCCTTCATATATCTCTCAGTCTCTCTATATACTCTTCCAAGCGTAAGACCTAGCTCATCAATTCTCATATTATCAACATCGAGTTCTGCCAGTGACTTCATATAACCATTAAATCTCTGATAATCAGAACTTGCTTTTCTAGAGGATGGAAGTATATTCCCTAGGTTCTGAAGAGTTTTTAGCGCATCTCTCTGCTTTCTAGGATCTATATCAAACAGGAATGGCTCCTCAAGTCTATTAATTGCCTTGTATGCCTCGTTTCTTTCAATTGTATCCTTTATTTTAGAAACATCCCAAACAACCTCTTCACCCTGCTTCTTTGTATACATAGCCTTAAATACAGGATTCTTCATTAGGTCTGCAGCTTTTCCATCTATTGTCTTAGGTTTAAATGCAGGTCGATTATTAGGATTTGGTATCGACATAACCTTCTGCTTCCACTGATGTGCTGCTATAAGCTTTGCTAGATGCTCTGCGCCATCTTTACTAGATACTGTCACAACTGGAGCTGAATGAGACATTACATATTTTTCAAATGGATCTGCATTTGCAAGTGTTTTAACCTGCTTAGCAAGTATCTTCTCATTTTCTCCCGCAAATAGCTTGAACTGCTGCTTAAGTGGAGCTCCAATGATAGGATTATCCTGTGCCTCAGATAGTATAGACTGGATAGTCTTAAAATCATCATCCTTATCATGAAGATTATTATACTTCTGATATAGCTTCATGTAATCTTCATCCGTTGGGGCCTGTTTTGTCGCTACTGTATCTATATTATTAATAAAAAAGTTTACACGATCATATAATCCTTCGCCCAAGTCATTGGTTAGAAAACTGATTAAATCCTGTCCATGAGCAAGAGCCCCCGGATTAGCTCGTAAATTATCACGTAATCCCTCTATTTCAGTCTTAAATGCCTTCAGCTTCTGACTATAAGGTCCATTCTGCTTATAGTCCTCAACTATACTCTTCATAGCGCCAAGAATAATAGCCTTAGACATAGAATCCTTCTTGTCCTTTGATATATTTTCACCTTCTACTGGTACGTCTATAACAGCACCTATTGGGTCTACTCTATATCTATTTGATCTACGAACTTCCTCCGCCTGAACTGCTCGCTGTATAACATCCTCTTCTCTGAAGTTATCTCCATTTTGACGAGGAGCATTTGGAACCTTTACAGGAATAGGATCATTTTTTTCGTAGGATCTCTTATCTTCCTCTCTACGGTTTATCATATTATCGAAATTTACTCTAGGAAGCTGATCTATTTTATCAAACTCCTGAACTGCTATAGGGTTATTCTCATCAAATAGATAAGAATTCAGCAGTTCCTTACCAGGATTTAATCTTCCATTATCAGCAAAAAATATTTTTATTTTATCCGGCTGGAAGAATCCCGTACCTCCCATATGAGCAATTTTCACAGGATTGATATATATATTATGATTTGCCAGAGACTCCATTGAACCCTGGAGCACTTTAAGCTCCTTGGTTGCATCAACTATAATATCTCTTAATTTTTCTGAATCAGAACTCAAATTTCTTATTGCGAATGTATTAATTAATCGAGAAAAATTATCCGCCGCTTTGTGTGCCTGACTAAGTAACTCATATTCTGCAGTCGGAACACCCTTATTATATCTCATATAGTTCATATAATACTCGCTGGTTCTTCTATCTAGTTCAGCCTTAAAAGTACTAAAATAACTATTTATCTCATCACTTGTTCTATCTGCTTTTATCCAAAGAACCATCTGGGCAACCAGCTGTGCGGTTGGATCCTTCTTAAACTTAATCAAATCCTGTCTTGGCATATCTTATTTCTCCTTTTTCTATCTATGTAAATATTTTGATATTTTTTCAGACTACAATGACATTATATACTTCAAAGAGCAACAAGACCGCAACAAATCTAGGGCAAAATAAAAAAATCGCGAAACTTTTTTCTAGTTTCGCAATTTTTTTAATTAAACTTATTATTATTTCTAATTATTCAGCATCTGAACCTGATGCATCTTCCTCTGTATCAACATCAAGATACTTAGCAGAAAGCTCTGAAACAGTACCATCATCAAGCATCTTCTGTACAGAAGCATTTATCTGATCAAGAAGCTCTGTGTTACCCTTCTTAACTGCGATAGCATATTCCTCAGCTTCGAAAGCCTCTGGATCCTCAACTATCTTAAGACCTTCGTTATCACCAACGAACTTCTCAGCTGTAGCAGAATCGATAACTACAACATCACACTTTCCGTTAACAAGCTCCATAATAGCCTCTGTACCCTTCTTGAAAGCCTCATAGTTATATCCCATTTCCTGAACACAAGTCTCACCTGTATATCCCTGGATAACAACTATCTTCTTTCCCTTCATATCAGAAGCCTTCTGAATATCAGAATCGCCCTTAACAATCATAACCTGAGTGGCTGTGTAATAAGGAGTAGAGAAATCATATGCCTGCTTTCTCTCGTCTGTAACTGTCATACCAGCTATAACTGCATCAACCTGACCATTATCAAGTGCAAGAAGAAGTGAATCAAACTCCATGTTGTTGATCTTAGCTTCCTTACCCTGATCCTCAGCTATTTTCTGAGCGATAGCTATATCGATACCATCAAACTCTCCAATAGTACCCTTTGAAGTAACATACTCAAATGGAGGGAACTCAGCATTTGTACCAAAAACTATAACCTTCTTGTCAGCTGAATCAGTTTTCTTATCATCTGAACCACATCCAGCGAATCCAAGAACCATAGCTCCAGCTAAAAGCATTGCCAAAACCTTCTTAAACTTTTTCATAATTTTTCTCCTTTTGATAAAATTATTAACCTATAACTTTTATATTAAAGCAATTTCAAGCATTGCTTAAAGAACTTTACTTAGGAACTCTCTTGTACGGTCATTTTGAGGATTCTCAAATATATCTTCCGGCGAACCCTTTTCCATGATGATGCCTTCGTCCATAAACAGGATTCTAGTTCCCACTTCCCTCGCGAAGCCCATCTCGTGCGTTACAACAACCATTGTCATTCCACTTTTTGCCAGGTTCTTCATAACTTCTAGAACCTCACCAACCATTTCAGGATCCAGCGCCGAGGTTGGCTCATCGAAAAGCATTATTTCCGGCTCCATCGCAAGAGCTCTTGCTATTGCTATTCTCTGCTGCTGTCCACCAGACAAAGACTTAGGATATACATCCGCTTTATCCTCAAGGCCTACTATCTTCAGAAGCTCCATTGCTTTCGCATCTGCTTCTTCCTGAGTGAACTTCTTCAGCTTAACTGGCGCAAGTGTAATATTCTTCTTAACAGTTAGATGAGGGAACAGATTGAAATGCTGAAATACCATTCCCATTCTCTCTCTGATCTTATTAACATTTACTCCATGAGCAGTTATTTCATCGTCATCGATCCATATTTTTCCGGAATTAGACTTCTCAAGTCTATTGAGACATCTAAGAAATGTACTCTTACCTGATCCAGATGGTCCGATTACAACTACAACCTCACCATCATTTATCTGCTCATCTATTCCCTTCAGGACTTCGAGTCCATTAAAGCTTTTATGAAGGTCTTCTATTCTAATCATATCCAGTCCCTCCTATCTGCTATCCGACTTACGAAGTCTCTTCTCAACCATGCCGAGCGCAATAGTCAAGAGTTTAATAAGCACAAAGTATATAATCGCTGTTGCAATAAGTGGCATGAACGCCTCATATGTAGCACTCTTTATAAAGTCACCAGCCTTCTGAATATCTACAAGACCAACGTAACCTACAATCGCTGTCTCTTTGATAAGAGTAATAAACTCATTACACATAGCTGGGAAAATATTCTTAACCGCCTGTGGAATAATGATACTCATCATTGTCTGAGCCTTGCTAAGTCCTAGCGATCTACCCGCTTCTGTCTGTCCTTTATCTATAGAAAGAATACCCGCACGGATAATCTCTGATACATAAGCACCGGAATTAATGGAAAAGGCTATCGACGCGATAATCCATTTTGGCCAATCTACAGTTTTAAATACAACGAAGTATATGATCATCAGCTGAGTAACTGAAGGTGTACCTCTGATTATATCGGTATAAATCTTTCCTATGACATTTAGTACTTTCTTCTTCGAAAGGTTACATAGAGCGATAAGAAAACCTATCAAGAGACCCATGATAGCCGCTAAAATAGATACCTTGATAGTAACTCCTATACCGTCAAGGAGAAGCAAATATCTATCATCTTTGATAAAACATTTCTCAAATGTTTCTGATAAGTTAGAAAAATAGGCACTTGCCAATAACATATCGATTACCTCCTATGTAGTCAAAGGTAAATGTTAACCTATATTTCACAATATTTCAAGACAAAAATGTTGAATTCACTTGTCTATCTGCTATAATTTTGTCATGTACCACATATGTAAATATCAAAATAACTAACTAAGGAGCACTGAGATATGAAGGTTGTATTTGCAATTGATTCAATGAAGGGCTGTCTCTCCTCTATGGAATGCGGAAATGCCGCAGCCAGAGGACTTATGAGAGCCATTCCTGATGCTGAGTACGAAGTAAGGCCTCTAGCCGATGGCGGCGAAGGAACTGTTCAGGCAGTCACAGTAGGCTGTAATGGTTCTTTTGAGAAAATAGATGTGACCGGTCCATTAGGACAGAAAGTAACTGCCACCTATGGAATAATTGAAAATCCTAATAAAACAGCTGTGATAGAAATATCCGCAGCCGCCGGAATCACACTTATATCTCCTGTAGATATGGATCCTTTCAAGACTACCACTTACGGAGTCGGAGAAATAATAAAGGATGCTATTACTAAGGGCTGCAGGCATTTTATAATTGGACTAGGCGGAAGCGCAACAAATGACGTAGGAATAGGAATGCTACAGGCGCTCGGATACAAGTTCTATGACAGTCACAAGCAAGAACTAAAGGGCGATGAGGGATTTCTGACAGGTGGTGATCTCGAGTTTATTCATTTCATATCTACAAAACAAGTTCTACCAGAACTAGCAGAATGTAGTTTCAGGATAGCGTGCGATGTAAATAATCCTCTAATAGGTCCTACCGGTGCTTCTCATATATTTGGTCCACAAAAAGGACTCTTCGAATCAGAGATAGAAACCGCAGATGGATGGATGCAGAGATTTGCAACCCTTTCAGAAAAAGAACTAGGCTATAGTGTTGATCCATTTCATCCTGGTGCTGGAGCTGCCGGCGGACTAGGTTTCGCCTTTAAGTATTACCTAGGCGGAGAACTTGAAGCAGGAAATAGAATAGTTATAGAAGAGACAAATCTCAAGAAATATATCAGTGAAGCCGACCTTGTTGTAACAGGCGAAGGTATGCTCGATAGACAGACTGCCATGGGCAAGGCTCCTCTGGGAATTGCTCATATAGCAAAGGTTTTCAATAAACCTGTTATAGCACTTGTAGGTTCTGTATCGGCAACCTTCGACGGAGATGTACTTCCAGATGTTGAAGCATATTTTCCAGTACTGAGAAGAGCTGTCCCACTAAAAGAGGCAATGAAGCCTGCAACAGCAAAGACAAATATCGCCGCTACTAGTGAGCAGGTCTTCAGACTGATTGAGAGTATTCTTAAGATTAATAACAGCACTGAACAGTAAACCCTAATATATAAACACTAGATAAATAAATATAATTATAGACAAACAAAAAGCCGAGGCATATGCCTCGGCTTTAATATGCTTTAAGTAAGTATTACTCTGTCTGTCCTGTGAACTTCTGTGGATTAAGCTTGATTCCAGGACCCATTGTAGAAGTGATTGTAACACTCTTAAGGTACTGTCCCTTTGCGCTTGATGGCTTAGCCTTAACTACTGCATCCATAAGTGCCTTGTAGTTATCAGCGATCTGCTCAGCTGTGAAAGAAGCCTTTCCAACTGGAACGTGGATGATGTTAGCCTTATCAAGTCTGTACTCGATCTTACCAGCCTTAACATCTTCGATAGCCTTAACAACATCAGGTGTTACTGTACCAGCCTTTGGATTTGGCATAAGTCCCTTAGGACCAAGTACACGTCCAAGACGTCCTACAACACCCATCATATCAGGTGTAGCAATAACTACATCGAAGTCAAGCCATCCATCGTTCTGGATCTTTGGAACGAGCTCATCACCACCAGCGTAATCAGCGCCTGCTGCAAGAGCCTCATCAACCTTGTCACCCTTAGCGAAAACAAGAACCTTAACTGACTTACCTGTTCCGTGTGGCAGTACAACGGCTCCACGAACCTGCTGATCTGCATGACGTCCGTCAACACCCAGCTTCAGGTGAGCTTCGATAGTTTCATCAAACTTAGAGTTTGCTGTCTTCTTGATTAATTCAGCTGCCTCTTCAAGATCATAGAGCTTGTTCTTCTCAACGAGCTTTGCAGCCTCTAAATATCTCTTACCTTTTTTCATCTTTATCTCCTCCAAACCTATTAGTCAACTACTTCAATACCCATTGAACGAGCTGTACCAGCTATCATGCTCATAGCTGCCTCAAGAGAACCAGCATTCAAATCTGGCATCTTTGTCTCTGCGATTTCCTGAACCTGAGCCTTGGTAATCTTACCAACCTTCTTCTTGTTAGGCTCGCCAGATGCCTTCTGAAGACCTGCTGCCTTCTTGATGAGTACTGCTGCAGGTGGAGTCTTAGTAATAAAGCTGAAACTACTATCTGCATAAACTGTGATAACTACAGGGATTATCATATCACCCTTATCAGCTGTTCTATCGTTAAACTGCTTTGTGAAGTCTACGATATTTACACCATGCTGACCAAGTGCTGGTCCAACAGGTGGTGCTGGAGTTGCCTTTCCTGCAGGTATCTGTAACTTAATGTAACCTTTGACTTTCTTAGCCATTTTTCATTTCCTCCTCTCGTGGTAAATCGCGGGGTTATTCCCCTTCCACTTATATATAAATGCCCTTAGGTTAGCAGGACAAATATACGCTTAATTAAGCTTCTGAATCTCGCCCAGACTTATCTCAACATCTGTTGAACGTCCAAAGAGATCTATATCTATCGTAACTGACTGCTTTGTACGATTGATAGTCTTGATGTTTCCTTCTGTTCCTTCCCATGGACCAGCTATAACCTTAATAAGGTCGCCAATCTCTACATCTATCTGGATGTCGTCAACTTTAACACCAAGTCTGATCATCTCAGCATCTGTTAATGGAACTGGCTCTGATCCAGGTCCAACAAATCCTGTAACACCACGTGTATTTCTTACAACATACCATGTTACATCATTCTTGATCATATGTACGAGAACATATCCAGGGAACATTTTCTTAGAAACAGTTTTCTTAGCGCCCTTCTTAATCTCTGTAACATCCTGAACAGGTACCATTACTTCAAACATCTGATCCTCAAGTCTACGATTCTCGATGGTCTTCATGATATCCTTTCTGACCTTCTCCTCGTAACCCGAATAAGTATGAACTACATACCAATGTGGTTCATCATCTCCCTGTTGTTTGATGTTGGCAGACTTCTGACGCTTCTCTTCCTGAACAACCTCTTCAGTCTCTGCCACCTCAGCTGCACTTACAGCTTCTGTAGCTTCTGTTAATTCTTCAGTATCTATCTTTTTTTCTTCTGCCATGTTATCACCGCCTACCATAAATATTTAAGACCATAGTTAAGTAAATAGTCTACGACTACGATGATACCGCCGATAAGAGCAGCAGATACCAATACTACTATTGTCTCTTTTACGAGCTGCTTTCCTGTAGGCCAAGTAATCTTCTTAAACTCAGCACTAAGCTCCTGGAACCAGCTTCTCTTAAGAGCAGGTGATGTCTCTTTCTTCTCTGACATATTATCTACCTCTCTGAATAAACAATCAGTAAATTACTTAGTCTCCTTGTGCATTGTATGCTTCTTGCAGAACTTACAATACTTCTTTGTTTCCATTCTATCTGGATGAAGCTTCTTATCCTTAGTCATATTATAATTACGCTGCTTGCACTCTTCACAAGCAAGAGTTATCTTGACACGCATGATGTCACCTCCATAGATTTTCGTAAATTAATGTTAAAAGTTCTATACGTAACTAGGGTATACTTCCGTGTGCCAGCTGGGATAACTGTAAAATGCACACTAAAAGAAGTGCGTATAGAAACGCAAGTGTTAGAATAACATAGGCTATGCAAGTAAGTCAAGCGGATTTTATCTATATATAAAAATCAATCTTCAATCAATTCCGCATACTCCTCCAAATAATCTTGGAGCTCTCTCATATTGATCTTAATATCACCTTCAAATATATCAATCCCTATTATACTGTCATAACCAAATAGTTCAATCGAATCCTTCTCAAAGTTATACTTCACAACTTGTTTTGCTTTATCATCAATCATCCAGTACTCTACTATACCTGACTCCTTGTACTTCTTCGTTTTAACAAACATATCCTTACTTCTACTTGAAGGGGATAAAATCTCTATTATAAACCT
>CACYQC010000012.1 GCA_902776395.1 uncultured Lachnospiraceae bacterium | reverse complement strand
GGAAGTTAATACATATAAGAAGCATTGTTTCAACTATCTGCGCTTCAATTATAGGAGCCGTAACAGTAACAATAGGAATATTAGGATAAACTATTGTACCCTCTGGAACAGCCTCAATAGTACCTGTAAACTTAAAGTTTCTAAGATACTCGAGAAATCCATCATCAAACATATTTCTACCACGTAGATATGCGATATCATCATCAGTAAACTTAAGTCCTTGAATATAATCAATTAGCATCTCAAGTCCTGCACTAACAACAAAACCGCCCCCATCCGGATTAGTTCTATAGAACATATCGAAAACAGCTATCTTGTCCTTATTTCCAGTAACATAGTAGCCATTTGCCATAGTTAACTCATAATAATCCATAAGCATTGTAAGATTTCTCATTTTATATACCTCTCTTGATAAATATATCCTTTGCTTCGCTAAGGATAACATTAGTTATTAGCCTGTCTATTAGCTCTCATTCTCATACGAGAATCAAGTATCTTCTTTCTTATTCTCAGGTTCTCAGGTGTTATCTCTAAGAGTTCGTCAGTATCTAGGAAGTCTAGAGACTGCTCAAGTGATAACTGTCTAGGTGGAACAAGTTTAAGGGCTTCATCAGATCCTGAAGAACGTGTATTTGTAAGATGCTTTGTTTTACAAACATTAACTTCAATATCTTCCTGTCTACCTGTCTCACCAACAACCATACCTGCATATACTTCTACACCAGGACCTATAAAGAGTGTACCTCTCTCCTGGGCATTAAAGAGTCCATAAGTTACTGATGTTCCAGCCTCAAACGCTATAAGGCTTCCATTAGCTCTATAACTCATCTCACCCTTGAAGTAATCATATCCATCGAAAATTGTATTAATAACACCATTTCCCTTTGTTGCTGTAAGGAATTCACCTCTAAATCCAATAAGTCCTCTTGAAGGAATTCTGAACTCAAGCCTTGTAACTCCTGTGCTTACTGGAGCCATTCCGTTAAGTTCACCTTTTCTCATACTTAGAAGATTTATAACAGTACCTGAAAATTCTTCAGGAACATCTATAATAGCTATCTCATAAGGCTCCTGCTTCTTACCAAGCTCGTCATCTCTATAGATAACCTCTGCTTTACTAACAGCGAACTCGTAGCCTTCACGTCTCATATTCTCGATAAGAACAGATAAATGAAGCTCTCCACGACCTGATACTTTGAAACAATCTGTAGAATCAGTATCCTCAACTCTTAGAGATACATCTGTGTTTAGCTCTCTATATAGTCTGTCACGAATCTGTCTACTTGTAATAAACTTACCTTCTTTACCTGCAAGAGGTGAATCATTTACCATGAAATTCATAGAAATAGTTGGCTCAGTAATCTTCTGGAAAGGAATGCTATCTGGCTGATCTGGAGAACAAATAGTATCACCTATCTTAAGATCTGCTATACCAGAAACAGCAACTATAGAACCAACTGTAGCCTCAGTAACATCAACCTTTGATAAACCATCATATTCATAGAGCTTAGTAATTTTAACTTTCTCTTTTCTATCTGGCTCATGGTGATTTACTATAAGAGCCTCTTGATTTACTTTAATAGTACCATTATCAACCTTACCAACACCTATACGACCAGTAAACTCATTATAATCTATTGTACTTATAAGTATCTGTGTTCCTCTGTCAGGATCCCCCTCTGGAGCTGGAATAGAATTAATGATAGTCTCAAAAAGAGGCTTCATATCTACGCCCTTTTCAGTTGCGCTGTAAGAAGCAACACCTTCTCTAGCCGAAGCATATACAAATGGGCAATCAAGCTGTTCTTCATTTGCATCAAGATCAAGAAGAAGTTCGAGAACCTCCTCTTCAACAGCTTCTGGACGTGCATCAGGTCTATCTATCTTATTAACACAAACAATAACAGATAGATTAAGTGCAAGTGCTTTCTGAAGAACAAATCTAGTCTGAGGCATTGGTCCCTCAAAAGCATCCACAACAAGGATTACACCATTAACCATCTTCAGTACACGCTCAACCTCTCCACCGAAATCAGCATGTCCTGGTGTATCTATGATATTTATCTTGATACCATTATATTCAACAGCAGTATTCTTAGAAAGAATAGTAATACCTCTCTCACGCTCTATGTCGTTAGAGTCCATTACTCTTTCAGCGACTTCCTGATTCTCTCTAAAAACGCCACTCTGTTTAAGTAGTCCATCTACAAGTGTTGTTTTACCATGATCTACATGCGCTATAATAGCCACATTTCTAATGTCTTCTCTTACCATAATTAATCTCCATAATTTATTTCATTTGATCTGGATAATTCATGTTTATCCTTATCAATCTGAGCTACAGCAAAAACATCCTCCGCCGTAGGTTCATCCTTTACTTCAGATGGAATAATCATCAGAGTATTCTCATCTACAAATAGTGTATCTTGTCTATCATCATTTATCAGTATTACAGAAAATGGGGTAAAATTCTGTCCTTTAACTGTGATGCATCCATTTATAGGATTATAAGAAGCACTATCAATTGTTATATCATACAGACCAAGTCTTAAATCTACGCGTTTATATGGATCAATAATATTATAAATATATCTATCACCATATAGCATATCATACTGCGCAAGCACACAAGAATCATCAAAAAGTTGATTATCTAGTGGATCCTCAGTATTAAAATACTTGCTGTGGATATTCTGCATAACACCTGGCTCAAATCCAAGAGCTCTCATAAGATAGTCAGACATTTCATAAGCATAAATATCTCTATCTTCAAGTCCTAGATCAATATTACTAACAATGACATATTCCGTCTGACTCTCTGTACCGCTATTAAACTGTCCTTCTTCAAATGTCAGACTAGGTATATGGTCTCCATAAAGAAGAAGCACATAGTCTTCTCCACGTTTATCAAGTTTAGTTTTAAGATCCATTATCATTTTGTCCATTTCGTAACACTGATTAACGAAATAACCAAACTGATTTGTTAGTTCTGGATCTTCATTATCAAGAGTAACATGAACATGTTCATCACATTTAAGCTCATTCTTTGGATATCTACCATGTCCCTGAACAGAGATTGTAAATACAAAATCCTTATTATCATCGTAGTCCAAAGCATTAATTATCTCATCAGGAAGGCAGTCATCCTTTGCCCATCCGGTTTGAGTTTTATTAAAACGTTTCATATATTCAAGCGAAGTAAATGTTTGGAAACCAAGATTTGCATAGGATTCATCTCTGGAATAAAACTTAGCTTTATTATTATGAATAGCATGAGTACTGTAACCCTGCTTTAAAAGCAGCTGTGCCATACTCTCACAAGGTTCATGTGTAAGTACAGTTTTATAAGGATACTCTCCTGCACCAAAAGCCTTACTCTTCATACCTGTAAGTATTTCAAATTCAGAATTTGCTGTTCCAGCACCTATAGCAGGAACTGTCAGAAAACCACTTGGATAATCTTCCTGGAACTTTTTAAAATTCGGAATAGATTCCTTATCAGTATTTACACCATTTACTCTTCCTATATCAATAAAGGATTCCAGCTGAATCACAATAATATTAGGAAGCTGTTTCTTATTGTTCTTATATTTGTATGTTCTTTTAGGCTTTTCAACATCGCTAAGAGCATCCATCATTCGATTTACATTAGTTTCGCTATAATCCTCAGGCTTTGAGATACCCTGATCTATTATACTATTAGAAAAACAATAAACAAATCCATAGCTCTTATAAGCAGTTCCAAGATTCGCAAACTTATCCGAAATAAGTGAGGTCTCTAAAGCTAGGAAAGTCATTATATAAACAAATACAAAGGATACTAGTACAACTATTGAACCTTGTACATAATTAACCTTTCCTTTAATCTTAGGAATCTTAAGGAAGGCCAAAACAATTATTATGATAAATAGAATAATACCAAGTACTATTGCAATTCTCTGAACAAGATTGAAATAAATATTAAACATACTTAAAACATCAGAGAACATGATGAAATCAATAGCCGAGAATGGAGTTATTCTATATCCCAACAAAACGAAATTAATTATTCCGACTGCTGTCCATAAAAGGAATATAAGTCCCATAGCAAAGCCTCTTCTCTTAAAAAGGAGCGCTAGGGACAAAGTGAAATAAACTATTAAAATGTTATATAAAAAAACTAGTGGATTATGAAAGATGAAAACAAATGGACTCAGCAGAGATCTTCTACCAAGCATTTCAAGAAGAACAACCTCAAAAACAGATATAAAAAGACATACAAATATCCACTTCCACAAAGGTAGTTCATAAGATGCTCTAATAACTTTTCCAGTTTTTGCTTTTATTTTAAGAAGTTTTTCTTTCATTATTTGGCCTAATTATGAAATAATACTTTTTTGCAAAACAAAAGCGCGAGACGGGACTCGAACCCGCGACCCCCTCCTTGGCAAGGAGGTGCTCCACCACTGAGCCACTCGCGCATTTAACGACTATCGTCGCAACAAATGGTATGTTAGCACAATAGAATCATTAAGTCAATATCTTTTTTATTTTTTCTGAATCGTTAAATGCATTCATAGCGTCGAAACGCCCAAGCTTATACATTCTCTTCATTTTTTCAAGATTTTTTTCAGTACGACTAACATTTATGAGACGGCTAGGTCTAATAACTAATGTATCACCCTTAGCCTCTTCTCTTCTAATATATTCTAGCTCCTTGTTATACATTATATGTCTATCTTCGCAGGCTTTAATATAATCAGGATAATCCTTATACATAACTTTCATTAAAGGAACAGTCCTATCTGGTTTCTTAACGTAGCCTACAGGCCTTGTTAAAATAACAATATTTTTCTTGAAGCCTGCACTCTGCATAAACCTAAGGGGAATACTATCAGCTGTACCACCATCTAGATACAGCTTGCCATCTACTTCAACATTTTCCGAAACTAAAGGAAGTGAAGCAGATGCTCTAACAGCATCCATCTGTTTTCTAAGATCTAGAAGTCTAATATACTCAGCTTTACCAGTATCTAGTCTAGTAACAGTCGAATATACCTCCATCGACTCTGCCCTTCTAGCAAATGTATCAAAGTCAAATATACTAAGCTTGTTTGGAATCTCCTCGTAGCAGAATTCTGTTTCACATACATTTCCTGTCTTAAATAGAGAGGACCAGCTCATAAATCTCTTATCTTCTCTATATTTAAGAAAATATCTGATATTTCTACCAAGCTGTTCAGAGACATATGAAACACCATGAATAATACCTGCAGATACTCCAACTAGACCATCCGCTTTAATACCACGTAAAAGCAGTTCATCTAAAACACCAGAGGCATATATACCTCTCATTCCGCCACCTTCAACAACAAGTCCTAATTTATCAGCCATCAATACACCCTTTCTGATAATATAAACTAGAATAAAATATTACGTCTATTTCTAAGAAGTGACGCACCTGAAACAATATTAATTATGCCAAGTGTTATTCCAATAACTATAAGAAGTACACCAACTGTAATATTAGCTCCGCCTGCATTCTTTAGTACCTTATATACTTTTTCCATTTCAACCTCCTAAATATCCATCTCTAAACTCAGGATAACAATAAACATTTAATTAATACTTTACTTTCTTACACCATACTCTGCATAATAAGCATCTATACGAGACTTTAATTCATCATCGATATAGCCCTTCTCAACGAGATATTCAACTACCTCATCCATAGAAACTATAGCAGCTGTATCAAAGCCATATAAATCCTTTATCTCATCAAGAGCTCCCTTATCGCCCTTACCGCGCTCACATCTGTTAAGCGAAACCATAAGACCAACAATTGTTACATCACCTTGTGCTTTAACAATAGGAATAGTTTCCTCCATAGATTTACCAGATGTTGTAACATCCTCAATAACTACTATTCTATCTCCATCCTTAATAGGACTGCCAAGAAGAATTCCAGCATCGCCATGATCTTTAGCTTCTTTACGATTAGAACAATATTTAACTTCTTTACCATATAGCTTACTAAAGGCTATTGTAGTTGCAACACCAATTGGAATACCCTTATAAGCAGGTCCAAATAATATATCAAAATCATCTCCATAAGTATTATGAATAGCCTGTGCATAGTATTCACCCAGCTTCATAAGCTGTGTTCCTGTTACATAAAGACCAGCATTCATAAAAAATGGAGATTTTCTACCACTCTTAAGTGTGAAATCACCAAATTTAAGGACATTGGAGTCCAGCATAAAATCAACAAATTCCTTCTTGTATCCTTCCACGATAGATGCCCTCCTAAGAAATAATTATGGTACGTCTCCTCTCGGAAACGTACCATAGAATTTTACCATATTAATAGAGATATTGCTAGAAAAGATTCCTTAAAGCTCCTTAATCTTATCAAGTATCTTATCAGCCACCTCAACCTTAGACATAAGAGGAAGTTCAACCATATCCTCCTTTGTTATCATAGTCACAATGTTTGTATCTACCTTGTAACCAGCGCCCTCCATCTTTAGACTATTGGCACAAATCATATCCGCATTCTTTTTATCTAGCTTCTTACGGGAATTCTCGATAAGATTCTCAGTTTCCATTGAGAAACCAATGATTTTCTGACCAGCCTGCTTCTTTTCTCCGAGCATTTTAAGGATATCCTTTGTTCTCTTAAGAGATAGACTCATTCCATCAAAATCATTTTGTTTCTTAATCTTATTATCAGCTACAGTTTCTGGAGTAAAATCTGCTACTGCAGCCGACATAATGATAATATCTGAAGCTTCAGCCTCTGAAACCATAGCATTATACATATCCTCAGCAGAAGTAACGTCCACTCTCTTTACTCCAGCAGGAGTATCAAGATTTGTAGGTCCAGAAACAAGAGTGACTTCTGCGCCTCTCATAGCAGCTACTTTAGCAACAGCATAGCCCATCTTACCAGAGGAATGATTTGTAATAAATCTTACTGGATCAATTGCTTCTTCAGTTGGTCCCGCATCTACAAGAATCTTCTTACCTGCATAGTCCTTTTCTTTTGCTGCAGCAAGAAGAACTTGCTCAACAAGAGCTTCAGGTGTAGGAAGTTTACCCTTACCATCATATCCACAAGCGAGATGCCCCTCAGCAGGTTCAATTATAGTAAAACCGAACTTCTTAAGTTTAGCTATATTATCCTGAACTATAGGATTCTCGAGCATATATACATTCATAGACGGAGCCACAAGGATTGGACAACGAGCTGGCAGAACAACTGTAGAAACCATATCATCTGCTATTCCATTAGCTATTTTACCAATTATATCCGCTGTAGCTGGAGCAATTAGAATGCAATCAGCATTTGTACCAAGTGATATATGTGGTACATTTACATAGTCATCTGGGTTCTCGTCAAAAACATCCACATAAACCTTATTCTTAGTAAGCACACTAAATGTCTCAGCTGTTATAAATTTCGTAGCATTCTCAGTCATTACTACATGTACATCTGCACCAAGCTTAACTAGCATACTGGCAACATCAGCCATTTTATAGGCTGCAATACCACCTGTTACACCTAGTAATATATTCTTTCCTGTAAGCATAAGCATTTCCTTTCAAAACTTCACTAAATCCTTCACTTTGCTCGTTCAGGATACCTATAACAAAATATTATATATCAAAAAGTTGACCATGTTTCTCGTATCTAGTCACTCTTACAATCTCATTATCTTCATTTACGAAGACTACCTTTGGAGGATTCTCAGCAAACTCTTCTGGAGTCATCTGAGCATAACTCATGATAATAACCTTATCTCCTGTATTAACGAGTCTTGCAGCAGCACCATTTAAACAAATGATACCTGAACCTGCTTCTCCTGCTATAACATAAGTCTCAAGACGATTACCATTATCCACATCTGCGACCTGTACCTTTTCATATTCAATCAGACCACAGGCCTCCATAAGGGACTCATCTATAGTAATGCTGCCAACGTAATTAATCTCCGCCTGAGTAACAACAGCTCTATGAATCTTAGATTTTAAATATGTTCCTAACATAACTTTTCCTTCCTCATTTTCACTTAAAGTAGTGGGGGTAATTATACTGTCACCATAAAGTTATCAATAAGTCGAACTTTATTATTAATCTTAACTGCGATAGCCACAAGAACATCGCCTTCTATGGTATCAATATCTTCCATCGTTAGATTATTAACTACATTTACATACTCTACATCAGCCATAGGCTCTGTTTCAAGTAATTCTAACATCTTTGTTCTAACTACTGAAGCATCTCTCTCGCCGTTCTCAACTAGAGACTGACCAAGCTTGATAGATTTACTAAGAATCAGGGCAGCCTTACGTTCCTCAGCATTCATATAAGTATTTCTAGAACTCATAGCAAGTCCGTCGTCTTCTCTAACGATAGGACAACCAACTATTTCAAGAGGCATATTCAGATCAGCTACCATTCTCTTGATAATTGCAAGCTGCTGAGCATCCTTCTGTCCAAAATAAGCTCTATCAGGGCAAACGATATTAAAGAGCTTAGTACATACTGTACAGACACCACTGAAATGAACAGGTCTTGATAAACCACAAAGATAATTCTTAAGTCCATTCATATCAACAAATGTAACAAAGCCATCTCTATACATCTCTGATGGATCTGGATTAAAGATAAGGTCTGCTCCAGTTTCATCGCAGAGAGCTGTATCCCTATCGAGATCTCTTGGATAAGCCTCTAGATCTTCATTAGGACCAAACTGTGTAGGATTAACGAATACACTTACAACTGTTTTATCATTCTGTTCTACAGACTTCTTTATAAGAGACTGATGACCTGCGTGCAGGAATCCCATTGTAGGTACCAGACCAACTGTAAGACCTTCCTTTCTCCACGCCTTAACTGCCTCTCTTACTTCTTGTACTGTGTGTACTACTTTAACTGACATATATTCTTCCTCCATGTATATCTATATTGCCTCGCATCATGTCACTATGCATTGCAGGACATCGCTTTCGCTCGGTGCGGGCTGCCCCTAGCGGACGTCGATTTTTATCAAAATCGACTTGCTAAGCTCTCACTTCGCACTTTGTGCTCGTGAGTCGCTAAGCACCGAGACCCGCAACGGTCCTGAATGCATATGACTGAATGCGAGGCTATTTACATATTCAATTATAATGATAAATAAATATTATTATTTGATTGCTTCAGCAAGTACTTCTGGATCAATTGCGTAAGTATGTTCAGGAGCTGGATATGTACCAGCCTTAACTTCAGCATCATAATCTTTGAAGCCCTGCATCATAAGTTCACCAACATTTGCGAAGTTCTTAACGAACTTAGGTCTATAATCACTAAACATTGCAAGCATATCTGCGTAAACAAGAATCTGACCATCTGTTCCAGCACCACCACCGATTCCGATTGTAGGAATTGAGAGCTGTTCTGTAACATAAGTTGCAAGATCTGCAGGTACGCACTCAAGTACGATTGAAAATGCTCCTGCTTCTTCAAGCATCTTAGCATCCTTGATAAGCTTTTTAGCTGATGCAATATCTCTACCCTGTGCCTTATATCCACCAAGTGTATTAATAGACTGTGGTGTAAGACCAATATGTCCCATAACAGGAATGCTCGCCTTTACAATTGCTTCAACCTGAGGAATGATTTCTTCTCCACCTTCAAGCTTAACTGCTCCAGCTCTACCTTCCTTCATAAGTCGTCCAGCATTTACAACAGCGTCATATACGCTAGCCTGATAAGACATAAATGGCATATCTATTACAACAAGTGAATTCTCAGCTCCTCTAGCAACTGCTGCACCATGGTGAATCATATCTTCCATAGTAACTGAAACAGTATCAGGATAACCGAGCATAACATTTCCTAGGGAATCACCAACAAGAATACCGTTTATTCCTGCTTTATCTACAAGTTTTGCTGTAGAATAATCATATGCAGTAAGCATTGATATCTTCTCACCCTTTTTCTTCATTTCCTTAAATGTAACACTTGTGTTTTTCATTTTCGTATCCTCCTATTATAAAGATTGTAACAGCTTATTTAATTCCGTATAATCCACATCAGGATTTTTAACCTTAGCTATATTAAGTGCATATTTAGAAGCCTCGATATAAAGTCTCTTTGTTTCTTCATTCATTACTTCTAAATGCTTCTTAACTGTACTTACATCATTTCTATCAACAGGACCTGTTAACTGTTTTATAAGTCCTTTTTCAGCAATCCCAAGGGCGTTATCTCTAAAAAGAGAGATCAGCATTTCATTTGCTGTTTCCTTATCGAAGTTACATTCCGATAAAAGGTCTATCGCTGCTCCGTACAGTCCACAAACGAGATTACTTGCCATAACGCAGGACGCATGATATTTAGATTTGTCTTCAGATTTTAGTCGACCAGTTTTATTTCCGGCAGACTTAAAAATAGACTCAAGCTCATCTAAATGCTTCTCATGTCCTTCTATCGTTATAAATGCATTGGAAAAATCTTTATATGACGCATATTTATCAGAAATAGCGTATATTGGATGGATAGAATAACCATATACCTGAAACGGGCTGTCATCAAAGACATCAGATGACATAGAACCACTGGTATGGCACAAAGTCTTTTCTGCAATTCCTGGATAAGTCTTGATAGAATCAAATACTGTTTGGATTGCAGAATCGCTTACAGTTAGTATGATAGCATCACTTGTTTCAATCAGTTTCTGTACATCGTTATAAAAAAAGGTATCGGTAAAATCAGCTGCCTCTCTTGCATGTTCCGGATTTCGGCTGTAGTAACCGGTAATATCTTCTCCATGGAGTTTCAGATACTTACCCATTGTAAAGCCTACTCGACCGGCTCCAATAAATCCAATCCTCATATTATCACCTCCTTAGTCGTATGGCTAAAAGGTGATGCTGTACTGTAAAACTACTGAGTGACACTTCAGGTATAGTTTCGAAATCGAATACCATCCTTTTCCGCAGTGAAGTATAATATATATCCAGAGTGTTTGTAAAGTATATTTTGTGTGAACAAAATATACTTACATACCACTCTTAAGATTTATATATGTAACTAGCAGATCATTTATTTCAATCATATCCTTATGATTAATTGTTTCTTTAAGGGCATTTATGAATTCCTGATCTTCATTTCCATATTCTTCTTTACATATCTCAAACATAATATCATTAATCTTAACGATATCTTCTGTATATGTAGCTTCCTTCATTTGTTTAAGAAGTGAAATGTCTATTATATTAATCTTCTCAGATTCATCTTCATCGTCTTCGTATTCATCATCTTCTTCATATTCATCATCATCTTCGTATTCGTCTTCTTCATATTCGTCATCGTCTTCGTACTCATCGTCATCTTCGTATTCGCCTTCGTCTTCATACTCATCGTCGTCGTACTCGTCTTCATCTACGAAGTCAGATTTGTCAGCAGAAGCTTCTTCCGAATCCTTCGCGGCATTCTTCATATCGCTTGTTAGAACCTCAGTTCTAGACTTATAAACGGCAGCATATTCTTCATCTGAAACGCCATTCTGAAGTTCAACGAATTGCATATATTCTTCTATAGCCTCATTAATTACATTGAGGCAGTCATAGATAAGACTAATATTATTGATAACGTAATTCTTATTACCAATATTAATAGCATTTTCTATTCTAAGTGCAATCTCAGCACCTTCCGCTGCTCCAATATTTTGGAATCCTGTTCTGATATTATGGATTCTATTTCTAAATATTCTATAATCAGATGTCAGTTTATCCTCAAGTTCAGGGATAGCATCCTTATTCTGGTTATAGAAGGTACTTAGGATTCTATTATAAACATCAATATTTCCACCAATACGTTCGATAACGCTCACGACATCTAGTAAATCCTCAAGCTTCTTAAGTCCCTCGCTGAATCTAGATTCGCTAATATACTGAGTAACATCACTAGTTCTATATTTAATCTTCTCATTATCAACGAAGCGTGTTAAAAGGCTCGCAAGCACGGTAATGTCAAACGGCTTAAGTATAACGTCTGAGAACCCCTCATCTATTATCTCCTGCTTATTCTTACCGATAACATCCTCAGACATAGCGATAACAGGAAGATTTGTATAATACTCATCACACAGATCTCTGATTTCCTTAAGAGCCTCTATACCATTCATAACCGGCATAGCAACATCCATGAAGACCATATCGTATTTATTTGTCATAACCATATCTATAGCGCTGACACCACTTGCTGCAGTATCACACTTGATTTCCATAGTCTTAATGACATCCTCAGCTACATTTCTACTAAGTTCAACATCATCAACTACCAAGATATGTAGATCTGGAGCCCACATTCTCTCAGCTTCTTCTCTAGATACTCTCTCGATAGTATTATCGTTAAGAGGTATCATATTTCCTGACATATCAGGTATTTCCTGCTTGAGGGAGAAGGTAAATGTAGCACCTGCACCATAAGTACTCTCAACTACAATATCTCCACCCATGATAGAAGCAAGCTTCTTCGCAATAGAAAGGCTGACGCCCATTCCTTCACTAGCAGACTTCTTCTTAGCTTCATCGGTGTAATATATCTCGAAAATATGCTCTAATCTCTCCTCAGTAATACCGATACCTGTATCAGATATACTGAAAACAAGATTAGATAAATTCTCTCCTGTACTCTCAGTATTATAATAATCCAGAGACAGAGTAATTGAGCCTTCCTTAGTATATTTAATAGAATTATCTAGAATTATCTCAAGTACACTCTTTATCTTATCAAAATCACCTATGAGAATATCTGGAATGCTATCACCAAGATCCACAAGGAATTTGATAGGTAGATCTGCCAGCTTATTAAGCATACTATCTGATATATCACAAACAAGTGTAGTTATAGAATATGGTTCATTCTTAACCTCTTCTGCTCCAGACTCAAGTCTAGCAAGAAGTATGGTCTCATCAACCTTTCCAATAACGTCATGTCCTTTATTTACGATTTCGCTAAGCTTCCTCTGTGTCTCTTCATCTTCAGTTCCATCCTTCAGCATATTGCTTGCGGAACTGATCATAGCATTTATAGGAAGCTTGATTTCATTACTCATATTAGCAAGGTAGTCTGTCTTAGCAGAACTACTCTTTATCACATCTTCATGCTTCTTAGTAAGATCTAGAAGCTCTTTTCTCTTAGTATTAAACTGTCTCCATAGACGAAGTGTCACATAGAGAATAAGTAAAAGCAGAAGTCCAACACCAACCATAATGGCGATTCTTACATTCTTCTTCTCGAGCAATCCTTCTTCTTTATTAATAGTAAAGGATATAGCTTCTTCACTCTTTACACCATCACCATTTACTGCACTGGCTTCAAATACATACTTACCACCATCTAGATTAGTATATACAGCCTCATAATTATCATTTTCCTCAAGAAGTTCGGGTTGATTATCAAATCCAACAAGCTGATACTGCACCTGTATATTCTCTCTATTTGAATAACTTAGAACTGCAAAGGAAATCTCTAGACGCTGTGTGTCAGATGGAATTTTAAGCTCACCGCCTAACTGATCGTAGTAATATATCTCTCCATCAACATTAACCTCCGAAACAGTAAGCTTAGGAGGTATCTCATTATTTTCGATATTCTTGGTATCAAAGGTCATTACACCTTGATTAGTACTTAGATACAGCACTCCATCATGAATAGTATTTCTAGAATTAATAGAAATTGCGCTAGATAAACCATCCCCTGTAGAATAATATCTCTCAGTAAGTGCCGTAGTAGACAGAAGTGAATCCTCTGTAGTATAAATGATTCCCTTAGAACCAACTAAGTATAGAGTATCCCCATTTATCATGAGATCATAAATATTATTTGAGAAATCAATATTACTTATAGTTCTAAAGGTTCCATCATAGTATGAGAGACCATTATTAGTACCTATCCACATGCCGCTTGTTCCATCAATTATAGAAGAAACCACGTTGGAACTTAGACCATCTGAATCTGTATAATTCTTTATCTCATCATCTTCGATTATATAAAGGCCACCACCATCAGAACCTGCAAATAGTCTGCCTTTATCATCTTCACATAGTGAAATGATATTAGAATACTCCAGACCGTTATCATACTTATAATTCTTTAATACACGGCCATTTGTATTGATAATACTAATTCCGTCCTCTGTACCTACCGCAATATTGCCATCCTTTGTCTCGTATAAGGAGTTAACCATATTACTTAAAATATCAGAAGATTTATTGAAGCTCTTAATATCGCCATCAACACTATATTTAACAACACCATACTTTCTATAGGAGCCTATCCAGATATTACCATGCTTATCCTGGATGATATCTCTGACAGAAACATTACTCATATATTCAGTAAGGTCATTATTAACCATAGTGCCATTACTATCAACTATAAAGAGACCTTCATCTGTTCCAATATATACTTCATCATCTATATATCTTACACAGTTTGTAGAATTTAAAGGTACTCCATATTTCGCATTATAATTTCCAAACTTACTTTGAGACAAGTAATATAGGCCTGTTTTACTTGAAGAGAACCAGAAATTACCTTCATAATCGATAATCATATCTGATACATAAGCATCCAGTGAAACCCTATCAAAAAGGAAGAAATCTCCCTTCTGATTGAAATATCCCACACCACTATCTGTACAAACATATATTTTATTATCTACACAATATATACTATTGATACCATCTCTAAGAGATTGCCATACTTCAACATTATCTATACTCCGAAGTTTCAGCAGGTTTGTTCCGATAGTTCCGATATAAACATTTCCATTCATATCGCTGGATATAGTTGAAAGTTCTTCAGTTGTATAATCACTCGAAGCTTTTTCAGTAACATTATATTCTGAATCAATACTGAAAATAGTATTACCACCATATATACCGTAGATCTTATTATCTGCGCTGGTTATACCTTTTATATTATGCTTAGCCAGTTCCTCAATTCTTACAAGACTTGTATAGTCCTCTGAAACTGTATAAACACCATATGCCGTTGCAATATAAATAGTTCCATCAGCCGCTTCACAAACGTCGTTTATACATTTAACTCCGCTATAATAAGCATCAGAGAAATGATATATATCATTTCCTGTTATTCTAAATAGTCCATAGTTATTTGTAGCAACCCAAAGAGAGCCCGTAGAATCCTGGAATAAATTATTAATATAATAAACATCTGCTTTATCTGTATTCCATAGATTGAAAAGTCTAAATTCACTACCATTATATCTATACAGACCACCATCTGTACCTATCCACATATAACCGGATTTTGTCTGATACAGGCAGTTAACCTCAGTACTTCCTAAACCATTATCCTGATTATATATAGTTTCGTTATAATCCACTGAAGATTCCTCAGCCGCGTTTAGTGGAACGCCAAAAAGGTATGCCGTAAGGCATACCATTATTAGGCTAAGTATATATATTATTCTTCTGGATTTTAACATATATTATGCTTCCTTAAGAAAGGCCTCATATCCTTTTTCTGTCTCAAATATATCTGCTTTACTAGTAACTTCCCATGGAGCATGCATATTAAGCACTGCTACTCCACAGTCAACAACTTCCATACCATAAAGTGAAAGAATATAAGCTATAGTTCCGCCGCCGCCAAGGTCAACCTTACCAAGCTCAGCTGTCTGATAGTGAACACTATTTCCTTCAAGTATTCCACGGATTCTTCCGATATATTCAGCGTTAGCATCGTTTGAACCTGATTTACCTCTTGAACCAGTAAACTTATTAAATACCATACCTTTACCAAGGAACGCAGCATTCTTTGACTCAAAACAGCTTGCATATAATGGATCGAAGCCCGCACTTACATCAGAAGACAGCATGCTTGAATTCTGCAGACATCTTCTGAGGGAGAGGTTGCTATTTAAGCCTACCAGCTCAAGTATCTCAGCAACAGAATTCTCAAAGAATTTTGACTGCATACCCGTAGCACCTACTGAACCAATTTCTTCTTTATCTACAAGAAGTGTACATGAAGTCTTTTCAGGCTTTTTAACATTTAACATTGCTATAAGCGATGTATATGCACATACCTTATCATCCTGTCCATATGCAAGAATCATTGATTTATCAAGTCCCATATCACGAGGCTTTCCAGCTGGAACTATTTCGAGTTCTGCAGACATGAAGTCTTCTTCTTCAAAATCATATTTCTTTTTAAGAATTTCAAGAACCTGTTTCTTAACCAAATCCTTCTTCTTATCCTCTTTACCAACTTTAATAGGTTTAGAAGCTATAAGAAGATCAAGATTTTCTCCTTCAACTGCTACATTAGCCTTCTTAACCATCTGCTCCTGAGCTAAATGAATAAGAATATCTGTAACGCAGAATACAGGATCCTCCTCATCCTCTCCTATAACGATATCTACCTTTGTACCATCAGTCTTAACAACAACCCCATGAATAGCAAGAGGAAGTGTTACCCATTGATATTTCTTGATTCCACCATAATAATGTGTATCCAGATAAGCAAGATCATTACTCTCATAGAGAGGATTCTGTTTAACATCGAGTCTAGGGGAGTCTAAATGAGCACCAAGTATATTCATTCCCTCTTCCATAGACTTTTTACCTATATTGAAAAGAGCAACCGTCTTACCCATACAAACGCTATATATCTTGTCTCCAGCCTTAAGCTTCTTCTTTGACTTAATTGCTTCTTCAAGAGATATGTAACCTGCTTCTTTAGCTTTGCCTATAATATAAGCAGTTCCTTCTCTTTCAGTCTTTCCTTTGAAAAGATAATCCTTATAGCCTTCGCATAGCTCTTCAAGTTTCTTTTCATCACTTTTTGAATATGATTTCCAAGCGTTTTTTCTTTCCATTTTATGCCTTCCTTATTTTAATAATTACTAAGTATATCTTTTATAATATCAACAACCTTATCGCAGTCTTCCTTAGTTACAATAAGAGGTGGTACCATCCTTATAACATCTGGCTTTACAACAGACATGAGTAGTTTTCTATCAAAGGCATCATGCTTAACGTCCATAGCTATATCCTTATCAAATACAACTCCTACGATAAGCCCCATACCTCTTACATTATTAACTCCATCCAGTTTACTTAGCTTATCCATGAAGTATTCTCCAAGCTCATAAGCATTTTCTGGAAGCTTCTTCTCAATCATCTCTGTGATTGCAGCATAAGAAGCTGCGCAGCATACAGGATTTCCGCCAAAAGTTGTACCATGTGAACCAGCGCTAAGATGCTGCATAGCTTCGTTACTAGCACACATAGCAGCAATTGGCATTCCGCCGCCCATAGCCTTAGCCATAGTAACTGCATCTGGCTTTATTCCATAATTCATATAAGCCATAAGCTTACCAGTTCTACCCCATCCAGTCTGAACCTCATCGAGAAGTAAGAGCATTCCTTTGCGGTCACATAATTCTCTAAGACCTTTCATGAAGTCAAGATCTGCTGGATATACACCACCTTCTCCTTGAATAGGCTCAATCATAATAGCAATAACATCATCTGTAGCCGCCTCTTCAAAAGACTGAAGATTATTGAACTCTGCATATTTAAAACCTTCTACAAGTGGTTCGAAGCCCTTATGTATAGCACTTCCTGGCTGACCTGTTGCAGAAAGTGTTGCAAGTGTTCTACCATGGAAAGAATTATAAGCGGTTACTATCTTATATCTCTTTCCGCCATATAAATCATTTCCATACTTACGAGCCATCTTAATCATCGCTTCATTAGCCTCTGCTCCGGAATTCTGGAACTGAATCTTATCCATTCCAATAGATTCACAGATAAGCTTAGCAAGTACTGTCTGTGGTACACTATAGAAATAATTTGATACATGAATCATATCCTCTGACTGACTCTTAATAGCATCAATTACAGCCTGATTACATCCACCTACGGAGTTTACTGCGATTCCTCCAAGGAAATCGAGATATGCTTCTCCATTTTCATCATAAACATATACACCTGAAGTAGAATCAGCAATGAAATCATATCTCTTAAAGGTTTCATTCATGTACTTCTCGGCCATTTCTACAAGTTCTTCTTTTGATAAATTAAAATCTTTAGCTTTCATAATTTTTACCTCTATTTAATATGCAAGAAATTATATAGTTCTGTAAACATCATCAAATACCTATTTTATCACACCATATAGTATAGGTCAAAATCAGTATTTATCTAGTATTAGCAATTATCCTCATTAACAAACTGACTATTATATAGCTCATTATAGAAACCTTTTCTAGCTAGTAATTCTTCGTGGGATCCCTTCTCTATAACTGCTCCATCCTTCATTACCAGAATAATGTCCGACTCTCTAATAGTTGATAATCGGTGAGCAACAACGAAGCTTGTCCTTCCCTTCATCATTTTATCGAAGGAACGCTGTATTCTATGTTCTGTTCTTGTATCTATAGAAGATGTAGCTTCGTCTAATATAAGAAGAGGCGGAATACCTAAAACAACACGAGTTATACAAAGTAGCTGCTTCTGTCCAGCTGACAGGCTACCACCATCCTCTGATAGATATGTATCATATCCATCCGGAAGTCTTTTTATAAATCTATCTGCGTGCGTCAGTTTAGCAGCCTTTTCTATCTCTTCATCCGTAGCCTCAGGATATCCATAAGCTATATTTTCTCTAATAGTTCCTGACTTGAGCCAGGTTTCCTGAAGAACCATACCAAACTGCTGTCTAACACTCACTCTTGTAACTTCATTTATATCCTGATCATCTATGGAAATGCTTCCTTTATCAACATCATAGAATCTCATAAGAAGATTGATTAGTGTACTCTTTCCACTTCCTGTAGGTCCAACAATAGCTACCTTCTGTCCTTCCTTAACATCAAGGGAAAGATTTTCAATAAGCTTTTTATCCTTTGTATAAGAAAAGCTGACATTATCTAACTTAACCTTGCCACTTATATCTATAAGTTCATCCTTGTCACTTTCATCTGATTCAGGCTCTTCCTCTAAAAGATCGATAACTCGTCCAGCACTAGCAAGCGCCGCAGTAAGTTCAGTCATGACCCCTGATATCTCATTAAAAGGTTTAGCATATTGAGTCGCATAACTTAGGAAACAAGTTAACTGTCCAACGGATAACCGGAAGCTTATAGCAAGTAATGCTCCCACTATTGCAACTCCTGCATAAACAAGATTATTAATAAGTCTTGTAGATGGATTCGTAAGGGATGAGAAAAATGTAGCTTTAAACTCTGCATCAGTTAATGTATCTATTTTATCTTCGAATCTCTGACAAGCAGTAGCTTCATAATTAAATGCCTGTACCACTCTCTCATTTCCAACCATTTCATTGACAAGACCTGTTACATCAGCTCTGACTTCTGACTGTCTCATAAACATATTATAGGTTTTCTTTGTAATAAAACCTGCAATCAGTAGGGATAATGGAGTAAGTATTATAACTACTAATGCAACTGGAATACTTGTTTTAAGCATGAAACAAATAGTACCAATTATAGTTATGATTCCAGTAAACAGCTGAGAAAAGCCCATAAGCAGACCATCTGACAATTGATCTACATCACTAAGTGTTCTGGACACTGTGTCTCCATACTCATGCGAATCTACGTAAGCTATTGGAAGCTTATTTATATGAGCATATATAGCATTTCTGAAGTCTCTTACAACTCTATATACAACGGCATTATTTATCATACTCATAATCCATTGAAATATAATAGATATTAGGATTACTATAAAGAATCTTGTAAGATACTCAGTCAGTTTGCTTATATTTACATTCCCTTTTCCTGCTATTAAGTCTATTGCTCTACCAGATATGATTGGTGCATATAACTGCATAACCACAGCAACCGCAGAAGCAATAAGAGAAAGTATCATAAACGGAATATAAGGCTTAAGGAAGTTCATCAGCTTCTTCATTTTTGTTTTATTCATGCAGATACACCCCCTTCCTTAAATTGGGTGAGGTATATCTCTTTATAAATATCACAGGTTTTAAGAAGATCTTGATGTTTACCAACGCCAACCGCACATCCATCATCTAACACAAGTATAGTATCTGCATCTATTATGGAAGATGCTCTTTGCGTTACGATTATATTTATTCTATCTTTTGAACTTGTCATTAATGCTTTTCGCAGCTTAGATTCTGTAACATAATCTAGTGCTGACGAACTGTCATCCATTATAAGAATCTTTGGATTACCAACAAGAGCTCTGGCTATACATAGTCTCTGTCTCTGACCTCCAGACAGATTCTTTCCTTCTTGAAGTACTTCGTGACATAATCCATCCTCATATTTATCTACAAATTCTTTCGCCTGAGCAATTTCAAGAGCCTTTTCTAAATCAGTGTCCTCTGCTGAAGAATCTCTAAATCTTAGATTATCTGCAACTGTTCCTCTAAAAAGAACAGATTTCTGAGGAACTATACCTATACTTTTCCTTAAACTCTCTTTATCGTATTCCTTTATATCTATATCATTTATAAGTATCTGACCAGAGTTTCTGTCATAGAATCTTGGAATAAGATTTATAAGAGTTGATTTACCGGAACCTGTACCGCCAATAATACCGATAGTATCACCAGGTTTAGCTACAAAGCTTATATCACTTATAGCATTTTCCTTTGAATCACTATAATTCATTGATACATTTTCGAATTTAAGGGTAATATCCTTACCAACTTTTTTATCTCCATATTCCATAGATGGCTTTATAGCGAAAACATCACTGATTCTTCTAGCGCTCGCCATACCCTTAGTAAGAGTAATAATAAGATTGGCAAGCTTAACCAGTTCAACCAAGATCTGAGACATATAATTAACTAGAGCCACCACTTGTCCCTGTGATAAATCTCCGATATTTACTTTAATAGCTCCTGCGTAGATAAGCATAGCTATTCCGACATTTACTACAAGATATGTAACCGGATTCATAAGTGCTGAAAGTCTACCAACTGTTAGCTGGGATCTCATCAGATCTTTAGTAGAATCACGGAACTCTTCTTCGCCTTGCTCTGTTCTATTAAATGCTCTAATTACTCTTATTCCTATGAGACTTTCTCTTGTAAGTAGTGTAACTCTATCTAGTTTAGTCTGGACCTTCTTATAAAGAGGAATCGACGCATAAGTAATAACACATACAATAACAACAAGTACAGGTAAAATAATAAGAAATACCTTAGATGTTGAAACATCTACAGTAAATGCCATAATAACTGCGCCAAAAACAATAAATGGCGAGCGAAGGAATAAACGGAGGAACATATTAACTCCAGAAACAATTAAGTTTACATCACTAGTCATTCTAGTGATAAGTGTTGATGTTCCGAGCTTATCTATCTCCTCGTATCCAAGCGAATTAATATGCCTGAAAAGGTCTACTCTAAGTCCTTTTCCAAAACCAATCGCAGCTCTAGCAGCAAAATACTGAGCTGTAATAGAAAAACCGTATCCAATAAAAGTAAGTAAGAGCAGCCATAAACCACATAAAAGAATATAACGACTATCTAGTTCAGCTATACCTTTATCAATAAGTCGCGCAACAACAAGAGGCACCATTAATTCAAAAATTGCCTCAAGCATTTTAAATAATGGCGCCAAAACTGCTTTAACTCTGTATTCTTTTAAGTATTTAAGAAGATCCTTCATTTAATCCTCGCAATAATAACTTCCAAGTATCTTAAATTCATCTGTTTCATTCATTAATTGATAGATAAGCGTTCTATCTTCTTTAACTAATAAACTTGCTGTCATTTCAATACTGAATACATAGTTCCAGTCTCCATCAATATAAGGCTTTGAATGAATCTCAGTAAGGTTCACATCATAGTCAGATATCATAGAGAGTATGCTCGCTAGACTTCCACTACTGTTCTTGCAAATAAACATAACCTTAAGTCTATTATGTTCTGGTAGAACAATTAGATTAGGGGTATATGTAACAACCTTAAGTCTATTATTATCATCCTTTATGATGTCGCATTTATTAATATATAAATTATTATTGATTAATATTTTATGTAAACCGTCAGATACATCTACACCTATATTTTCCATGATACCTAAACCAGCATCACTTTCTCCTTTAATTATTGATGCTGCAAGCTCATCATGTGTGTTATAAGCATTTATCTTGTCTCTTGATACACCCTCAGCTAGATATACTTCTCCCTTAAGCATAGCAACTTTATTAATTGCAGGCTCCGTAGTTTTATAATCTACCTCTAGGCAATCTCTGAGTTCAAGTGTTCGACCATATTGATATTTACGGCTTATCTCCATAACTCGCTTTATTAGAGCTTTGTATTCCTGTTTAATGCTCTTATCCAGACCCGCCGACTGATTATCAATTATAGCCATTTCTCTATCCGGCTTATATATTGCATCATTAGTTTCTGCTTTTACTTTCGCAACCTCATCTGCCAGCTGCATTCTCTTCTGAAATAATTCCTTGATTTCAGCATCAACAGCATCTATCTCTTTTCTGATATCACTTAGTTCCATCATTAATCCCTTTCATTTCTATAAACCTGGAAGGCTTAACCTTTTTATCCCCTATTTCTTCAGGAACATAAATATATAAATTGTTACTACTTCTTGTTATACCAACATATAGAAGTCTTCGTTCTTCTTCTATCTCATCTACAGATTTAGATTTTTTATGAGGAATATTTCCCTCAACTGCATCCAGAATATGCACCTCACTAAACTCGAGACCCTTAGCGCTATGAAGAGTCATCAGCTGTATTCCTGGCCCAGATGTTTTAGAACCAGAGAGGTTTTCCTGTCTCGCCGCTTCTTCCTTCTCATTTCGTAGCATTTCAAACATTTCATCAAAGTCTTTTGTATCCTTGATCATAGCTTGAAATTCATCAACCACATCCGATATCTCATCATAATCCATATTACGTTCTTCGGCAACCCTCTTCAGATAAGAATCATAGCCTATAGCTTTTCGAATATAATTAACTGAAGCAAAAGGGGTAAGGTTCGATATAGTTCTGATCTCAGCCATCATTCTTCTGACATTTTCAACAAGATAATCCTTACCTCTTGCTTTTCTTAGTATATCAGATAGCTCAATCATTTCTCCTGTTAGCATATCTCTACTTATATATCTAACTGGTTTATTCATTATATTTAAAAATGTTTCTCTATCATGAACTCCTAGTGCGTATCTTATATAATCTATTATAGGTTTAACATATAGATTATTTGATATATCTGGAATATAGTCTCTTACATAAAATGGAATATTATAAAGCCTTAGCTTATACATTAGTCTTCTAGGGCCAATATTAGTTCTATATAAAATAGCTATATCCTCAGGTTGTACACCTCGCTTTATTGCTTCATCTATTCTTTTTATTACCAGCTTATTTTCTTCTGAGGCATCCTTTACCTTATCAATTGAAATCTTTCCCTTTTTATCGACTGCAGACTTAAGCTCTTTCTCAAACCTTTTCTTATTATTTGAAATAATATGATCAGATAGATTAACTATTGTAGCAGGACATCTAAAATTATGAGTAAGTTGTCTCGTTTCAGCCCCCGGAAATTCCTCTTTAAATTTAAGCATAACCTCCGGTCTTGCGCCTCTAAAGCCGTATATTGACTGATCATCGTCACCTACAACATATATATTATCCCTCGGATGAGCAAGCATCTTAAGGATTTCATATTGTATACGATTAGTATCCTGGTATTCATCCACCATTATATAAGGATACATATTCCTGATAATATTTAGTATATCTTCTCTATCTCGTAGAAGCTTATAGCATTCTGTGACCATATCATCAAAATCAATTAAATTATGTCTTGTCTTATATTCCTTGTAAGTCGCGTAAAGCTTTCTGAAATCCTTATCAGATATATCTCTACTATGATAATAATCAATATCTATCATATTACAGGACATTATACCTAGCTGATTAATAACACTACTAAGTACTTCTTCACTGTCATACATTTCACGACATAGCTTTCTAAGAATAGTTCTGATGATATTCCTCTTATTATTCTCATCCAAAACCTCAAGACTAAACTGCTTACCATATGCAGTACGAATTATCCAGAAGAAAAACGAATGAAAGGTACCGAATCTTACTTCTGTATCCTCAAGCCCAGATAAATCGAGAAATCTTTCTCTCATAGACTGTGCAGCAGCCTTGGTAAAGGTAATAACAAGGATATTCTTAGGATTACACTTATGTTCATATATTAGGTTGTTTATTCTATTAACTATAACTGTTGTTTTTCCAGACCCTGGTGTTCCAATAACCATCATTGGTCCTTCAAACCAGGTAATAGCCTCTTGCTGTTCTTTAGTAAAGCTCATGTACCTTCTTTTACCCTAAAATACAAGATAGAGCGAATAAATCGCTCTATCTTCCACAACATTTCTTATATTTTTTACCACTTCCACATGGACATGGATCATTTCTTCCAACCTTAGGAGCCTTTACAATTGTGTGTGAAGATTTCTCTTTTTTGTAAAGTGCATCTCTAGTTGCCTTGTCGTATATAGCATCCCATTCAGGAAGTGTATATAACCACTCAGCATTACATCCAACCATGTTCATGTACAGCTTCTCTGTATCTATATCAATTGTTACCTCAGAGTCCTCTGTAACTTCCTCAAGATTATTTGATTCTTTTAAGCTGTCATCTATTCCATCCAGGAAACCAACCATAAGTTCAATGCTAGTATCATACTTTTCAGCAAGCTCTTTTATAGTGCCTTTAACTACATTGTTAGGCTCCTTTAAAAGAATCTCATAGATTCCTTTTTCTACTCCGAAATAATTAAGCCAGAACTGTTTTCCCTCTGGAGTTCTGTCATCAAGACCATAAGCATGCTCTCTCCAATCAGTTAATAATCCCATTTCATTAATCCTTTCAAATCATTAGATTTATAATTATTAAAACATCAGCGATTATATCAAAATATCATCTCAGTGTCAAAATAATAACTATTTAATAAGCAGTAAATATTTATTTACTAAATACCTTTTTGAGCCACACTATAAGGTAAATAATAACCGGAAAAATAATAACAACAAAAAGCATCGCCAATATATATTCACTACCTGTAATGATAAAGTAAATAAATATACCAATCATAACAGCAAACATCAGAAGACATAGAATAGCTATAATTCTAGCCGCAAGACTAGCCTTTTTTACCTCTCCGACCTCTTCCTTCTGAAGTTTACTTTCTTCATCCATCTTTTTAACATCATCTGACATATTAAAACACCTA
>CACYQC010000011.1 GCA_902776395.1 uncultured Lachnospiraceae bacterium | reverse complement strand
TCCTCTATCTCTTTAGCTTCAGAGATATCTCCCACTCGGAGTTTTAGTGGAACAGTGACAGTAAACTTGGTTCCCTTACCCTTCTCGCTTTCTACTAAGATTTCTCCGCCCATCATTTCTACCAGGTTCTTAGTAATTGCCATTCCTAAACCGCTTCCGCCATATTTATTGGTATTACTTCCATCTTCCTGGGTAAAGGTTTCGAAGATTTTAGGAATAAACTCAGGATCCATTCCTATCCCTGTGTCTTCCATAACGAATCTCATCCTGCAAACTTCTTCTTCACGACTTATCTGCTTAACCGTGAGTTTTACATTTCCAGGAGAATTCGTGAACTTCACTGAATTACCTAGTATATTAATGAGTACCTGTTTAAGCTTCAGATCATCACCTATATAGTAGTCGTCTACTTCTCCAACGATATTACAATCATACTCTAGGCTCTTATCTTGGCACTGTCCACTGATAATAATATTTATCTGATTAAGAAATTCGTGGAAGGAAAACTCTTCTGTTTTAACAACCACTCTACCTGATTCGATACGACTCATATCAAGTATATCATTTATTAGTCCTAGGAGGTGATTTGCGCTAGCCCCCATTTTCTCTAGGTAATCCTTAGTTTTAGAAGATACATCAGGATCCCTTAGAGCAATACTATTAAGACCTATTATTGCATTCATTGGAGTTCTGATTTCGTGGCTCATATTGGAGAGGAAACTCGACTTGGCCCTACTTGTTTCCTCTGCTCGGGCCTTTTCAACCTCTATAGCCCTTTCTCTCTGTTGCATAATTGAATATATATTTAGCAAAATCAAAAGGGACGCTACCATAAGTGCTATCTGTATGTAGCTCGCTATATGTATAGATTTATCAACTATCTTTATTTCATTTTTAGAGAATTCTTCATCTTCAGAATTATTAACGTCATCTGTTCTGAAATGAGACTGCACCCTTTGTTCATATTTTTCCATCGCCTTATCCATAGTTTGATGCATCCATATACTGGAGGTAAAGATGATAAGACCAAGGAGTACTACCCAAGCAAGTATAGACTTACCCATACGTCTCTTAGTATCTCTTCGAAGGAATATTCTAAAATATAATATTCCGCATAAACTCCAAATCGAGAGAATAAGGTACGATTCTGTAGACAGTGTACTTATCGATATGATATTTGGAATGAGAAATTCTAATGCAAAAAGCACCGAAATAATCACTCCAATTATGCCAAATGCTTTATGCTTATTATCTGCTTCACGTTCTGCTGTCTTCCACGCCGAAGCGGAAGCAAGCGCATAAGCTATTGTCGCTCCTACTGTAGTAACATCCACTATCCAGCTGATGGCAGTACGTCCGAGAAATGGTAAAACCGAGGATATTATCAGTATGCCAAGGATAGCTCTTCGTGGAACATAATCCTTCTTCTCCCCTATCCATTTAGGAATCAGTCCGTCTTCTGCCAAGGAATCTAACAGTCTGCTAAGCGCTATATAATTACCTATAAGTCCTGTAAAGATACCACCTAGTGCAGCAGCACCCAGTATTACATTTCCAGTACCACCTAATGCTCGATACGTCGCATAGAAGGTAGGCTGAGAAGCTTCGCCCGAATAATCACCTAGATTTGCTATATAATCTGTCCAGCTACTACATCCCTCTGGCAACGCTTTTACTGACATAAGAACAAGTAGTACATAGGCAATAGTTGCAGTTATTACAGCAACCGTCAAAACGCCAAAGGATTTCTTTAGTGAAAACTTCGCTTCCGCCGCAGAATGTGATATCGATTCAAATCCTACAAATGCCCATGGAGCTAGTGCAAAGATAGTGAAAACTCCACCAACCGGGCTTCTTTCCGAGGAGTATGCTGGAACTGCTTTTGCCGCTCCAGACATGGTTGACACTGCAACGAAACATATAACTACTCCAACAAAAAGCATTACTGCAAAAATAATCTGAACTATGGAAGCCGTTTTACGAAACAGACAAACTACCGCCGCAAGGACAAGAGCTCCAACCGCAAGCAATATTTCTCCCACATAGATTGGATATCCAGCTATCTCGTACAGAAATCCAAATTGAAAAGTGTCTCCTAGAAGCGTTCTAGCTATGAGCGGAAGTGCTGTAGCATTAGCCCAAATAATTGCTATATAAGTTAAGATAAGAAACCATGCCCCAAGAAAGCCATGATCATATCCAAATGTTTTCTTTGTATAAGTATAAGTTCCACCACCATCAGGGTAGCGATTCATAAGATAATGGAAATTTAACGCTAGAATTAGCATTACTAGGCCACCTAAGGTAAGACCTATTGCGGTTCCGACTGGTCCCGCGATCGGAAGAAAAGTAGTTCCGGGCATCACAAATGAACCCCAGCCCACGCTGCAACCAAATGCCAGCGCCCAAGCTCCAGTAAGCCCCAAATACTTTTTCTGTTCAGAGGAGATACCTTCTTTATTCACTAACTGCCCCCATAATGTAACCCCAGTTTATTACCAAAGATCTGTCCCACTAGTATAAAATCAATTAGTTTCTTCGTATCTTTGAATACCTTCTATTGTAACTTTGTACATTTCACGAATATTTTCTATCCGTTCTTTCACTTCTTCGTCCGACATTTTCCTAGTACTTCCAGGACGAAACTCTTCAGTAATATCAGCTGCCGCATCAGATAGTTTCAGCAGTCCTAGGTTTGCCGTAACACCCTTTATAGCATGTGCCGCCTCAAATAGCTCGTTTGGATCCATGACGTCTCCAGCATCAAAAAGCCGCTCAATAACCCCATTATGAGCTAGCTTCCTTATGTGCTTATCTAACAGTTTATCCATACGGAGTGTACGAATAGCCTGGTCATAATCACCTTCTATAGTTTGATATAACTCCCGAATTGTCATATAGTAATCCCTCATTTGCCACTTGCGTCGTGCTTTTTCTATTTTACCACATTTTCCGGCTAACTAAAAGAGAGTCTCGCTAAAAAACGAGCTGCCTTACATTATATAAAGCAGCTCAATCAAAAAACTATTTTGCCCAATTATAGGTAAAGAAGACATCAACATCCGTTTTCACTTCCTTATATACAAAATACTGCATATAGCGGAACTGATTTAATCCCATCGACAAATCCAAAATTATTCTCTGATATTCTGATTACATATTCAGGACTAAACTTTGAACGATAATTATTCAAACTGGTAGATCTCTTATGTCTTCCTGACTTAATTTCTATCGGAATTATATCTTCGTCTATTTCTACAATAAGATCAATCTCCATATTTTCAGCCGGTTTGTAATAATATACATCTTCATACTTAGATTTTATCTGCCCAAGAACATAATTCTCTATAACAGCGCCTTTATAAATGTTGCTGACATCAGCTAAAAGATCTTTATAGTTTAAATGGCAAATACTACACAGCAGTCCCACGTCAGAAAGGTAAATCTTAAAACTATCAGAATTCTCATACGCTTTTAATGGAGCCATAGGTGAATCTAGCTTATTTAACCTAATGATCATATCAGAAGAAGTCAGCCAGTCAATAGGTCCATAAAAGTCTCTTTTAATTGCATTCGAACGAATTTCCTTATATTTGAATTTGGGATTATCACGAGCAAGCTGCCTTGGAATAGACTCGTAAACTGCATTTATTTTAGTTGATTCCGTAGCATTATTTACATATTTCGACATGTCAGCGAGATATGCTAATCTGATATATGAAAGAATCTCTCTATCCACCTTTAAGACATCTTTTTCTCTATCTAAATATTCTTTTACCATTTGAGGCATTCCACCAATCAAAAGATAGTCATGATATAAGGATAAAGCTTTATTGTGTATCCCTTCAGGCAACTGCTTCATATTTCTATACGCTTCAATAATTGCATCCCGAAGCATTATCTCTCCCGAAGCAAGAAGAAATTCTTCAAAATCCATAGGATACATATTTTTGATCCGGACTTTTCCTACCGGAAATGAACTCTGAAACCGCTTAATCTTAACCCCAAGCAAACTTCCGGCGCCAATAATACGGTAGTTTTTATCAGATTCACAAAAATACTTTAAAGAAGTAATGGCCTTTTCGCTTTGCTGAATCTCATCTATAAAGATTGGTGTATTATGATCGATTGTTCTTCCAATCATTATACTCAGATTACGAACAATTGTATCTGGAGATAAACTATCTTCAAATACTGAAATGAGGTCACTACGCTCCTCAAGATTAATATACACATAATCTTCATATCTATTTTCACAGAAATGTTTTATAATCCATGTTTTACCTACCTGCCTGGCACCAATAACAAGCAAGGGTTCCTGAACGCTGTTTTCTTCCCATTTTTCTAATTCATTTAAAAATTTACGATACATAATGAATACCTCACAAAAATGAATCTAATAAGATAATAACATTATATACGGCTGATGTCTAAGAAAAAATGAAAAATTTCAGTTTTTTTTCAATATTTTCATGACATTATTCAGTTTTTTATCACACAGTAAACTTTCAACTCCTAACAAAACTTGACATTTTGTTGACGAAGAAAACGGGAAGTCCAATGTTTAGGGACTTCCCGTCGTTTTTATATTATAGGAGTTCAATTGTTCCAGGCGGCTTACTCGTCAAATCATACATTACACGATTGACGCCCTTCACCTCATTGATAATTCTATTCATTACTTTCTGAAGTATCTCAAATGGGATGTCAGTACAATCCGCTGTCATGAAGTCGCTTGTGTTTACTGCACGAAGCACTACAGCATAGTCAAAGGTTCTGAAATCTCCCATCACTCCAACTGAACGCATGTTTGATAACGCAGCGAAATACTGGTTAGGAAGATGTTTGATACGTCCTGATGCAAGAGCCTTGTCCATCTCCTCACGGAAGATAGCATCTGCATCCTGAACTATATGAACCTTCTCCTCTGTTATTTCATCTATGATTCTTACACCAAGTCCTGGTCCTGGGAATGGCTGACGGAATACTAGATACTCTGGAATTCCCAGCTCAAGTCCAGCTTTTCTAACCTCATCCTTAAAGAGCATTCTAAGAGGTTCAACTATTTCCTTAAAATCAACATAATCAGGAAGTCCACCAACATTATGATGTGACTTAATAGTAGCTGACTTTCCAAGTCCTGACTCTATAACATCTGGATAGATAGTTCCCTGTGCGAGGAAATCAACAGCGCCTATCTTCTTTGCCTCTTCCTCGAATACACGGATAAACTCTTCTCCAATTATCTTTCTCTTCTCTTCTGGTTCTGTAACACCAGCCAGCTTACTATAGAAACGTTCCTGAGCATTTACTCTTATAAAGTTCAACTCATAGTTTCCATTAGGACCGAAAATAGCCTCAACCTCGTCGCCTTCATTCTTTCTAAGAAGACCATGATCTACGAATACACATGTAAGCTGCTTTCCTACTGCCTTTGCAAGAAGCACTGCCGCAACCGAAGAATCAACTCCGCCTGAAAGCGCACAGAGCACGCGGCCATTTCCAATCTTCTCACGAAGGGCCTGAACAGTTGTTTCAACAAAGCTGTCCATTTTCCAGTCACCCTTACACTTGCAAACATTATATACAAAATTATGTATCAGCTCTTTACCCTGCTCAGTATGCATTACTTCAGGATGGAACTGTGTGGCATAGAAGCCCTTTGCTTCGCATTCCATAGCTGCCACTGGACAATCCTTTGTATGAGCTGTAACAGTAAATCCTTCTGGAGCTTCAGCTATATAATCTGTGTGGCTCATCCAAGTTGATATCTTCTTCTTGATTCCTTTGAAGAGGAGTGAACCACTTCTAACATCGGAGTTTTCTGATGAACCATCTACATAAGTCTCTGTTCTACCATACTCACTAACTGGAGCTGTAGCTACTCGACCACCCAAAAGATGTGCCATAAGCTGTGAACCGTAGCAAATGCCCAAAATAGGAACTCCAAGCTCGAATATCTCCTTTGTATAAGAAGGAGATTCCTCAAGATATACACTATTAGGTCCACCTGTGAAAATGATTCCCTTTGGATTAAGAGCCTTCAGCTCTTCAAGAGACATTGTATAGGGATGAACCTCTGCATAAACATTACATTCTCTTACGCGTCTTGCAATCAGCTGATTATACTGGCCGCCAAAATCAAGAACGACAATTAATTCCTTATCCATATAACTTACCTTTATTAATCTAGAGTCTTTACAGCTTCCATTAGCTGATTATCATTCTTATGATCCTCAGGATCCTTCTTGTACTTCTCAACATCCAGCTCAACTTCCTTATCTGGCTTAACGCCAACCTTGTGAACTGCAGTTCCTGAAGGAAGGAAATACTGAGCTATAGTTATTTTAATAGCAGATCCATCTGAAAGTGGAATAACTGACTGAACTATTCCTTTTCCATATGTAGTAGTTCCAATTAATTCAGCTTTATTGTAATCCTTCAGGCATCCAGCCATTATTTCTGAAGCACTTGCACTATTACCATTTACAAGAACAGCCATTGGTATATCTACACTATGTCCATCTTTACACTTATATTCATCCATTACAGCATCGTTCTTATCCTTAGTCTGAAGAAGAAGTCCCTTTGTGCTACCACCCTCAGCAACTTCATCATCATCTATTAAGTAGTCAGACATTTCAATAACAGAATCAACGAATCCACCTGGATTATCACGAAGATCTATTACTATTCCCTTCGCACCATCTTTCTGAAGACTATCCACAGCCTCCTTAAACAGTTCAGGAGTATTCTCTATAAACTGTTCAACCTGAATATATCCGATATCACCTTCAAGCATTTCATACGCAACAGTTTTGGTCTCTATCTTATCTCTAGTAATAGTAAAGGTGAGATAATCTTCTTCGCCCTCTCTATATACCTGAATATCAACATTTGTACCCTTTTCGCCACGTATATGACCTACAACAAAATCAAGCTCCATATCATTTGTAAGCTCTAGATCATCAACCTTTATTATCACATCGCCCGCTTCAAGACCTGCCGCCTCAGCTGGACTTCCTTCAAGAGGCTTAACAACCGAAATGATACCTGTATTCATATCCTTGGACACCGTGGCACCTATTCCCTCGAAGGAACCTGAATCATCTTCCTTCAGTCTGTCATACTCTTCCTTTGTGTAATATACAGAATAAGGATCATCAAGGCCCTTCATGATACCATCATAATAGCCTTCTTCTCTTTTATCTGACTCTTCATCAAAGTAAAAGTATTTATCAATCAAGCCCTCAATCTGTTTAGTTTTCTGCTTGACCTCCTTGGAATCCTCATCAAACTTCTCATTTCCCGCATCACTCGCGTCTCCAGAAGTTCCAACACCTGGAAGTTCATCTCTTGTCTCAGGCTCGCCCTTTCCACATCCAGACATAGCCCCCAGCATCATAAGAGCCGCAAGTCCAACGCATGCAGTCTTCTTGCAGATTTTCATACTACTATGAAATCTTCTCATTTTATCATATTCTCCTCGTTTTATAACTAATCTCCCTCAGTATCTGACACAGTCGACTGATCACTGATCATGCTGTAATACTTAAGAGGATTTACATATTCTCCATTTTCTCTTACCGCAAAATGTAGATGCGGTCCAGTGGATACACCTGTATTTCCAGAGTAGCATATCGTCTGTCCTGGAGATACTGTCATTCCTTCAGTTACTGCAAAATCCGATAAATGGAAATAACATGATGATATACCGCTACCATGATCAACAATAACAGCATTTCCACCACTTCCAAGATATCCTACATAAATAACTGTACCACTCGCTACAGCTACGATCGGACTTCCCATGCTACATGGTATATCTATTCCTCTATGGTAGGAGGTAGCACCTGCAGTTGGTGCTACTCTAGGTCCATAATATGACGAAATATTAGAGCTTGATGGACAAGGCCATAGGAACTGTTCTCCTGAATATACCAGACCTGTTCCACCATTCATTGTAAAGGAAACTCGGTAACTAGCCTCAATATTAGCTATTTGAGCCGCCTGAGCTTGTTCAATTGCTTCCAGACTCTGAATCTCAGCCTTCTTTGCAGCTATATCCGCCTCGTAACTATCTATCTGATCCTGTTTAACTTCCGCAAGAGTCTGAAGAGATTCTTGTTTAGCCGAATATGCTTCCTGCAGAACGCTCATATCATCAACAATAACATCAAGGAGTGCCTGCTTATCAGATAACAGCTGTTTTGCATCTGTATAATCCTTAAGAACTCTCTGATCATACTCTTCAACAGCCTGTATGTATTCTGACTTATTAACTATATCCATATAGTCAACTGCATTAAACAGAGCATCCAAATAGCTGTATGAGCCATTTTCATACTCTTCCTTGATATGCATCTTAAGCATCTGATACTGTTTATCTTGAGCTGCTTCAGCCGCCTCAATATCTGAAGTAAGCTGAATCTGCATATCATTTGCCTCAGCCTGCTTCTCTTCCAGTTCATCTAGCTTATCCTGATATTCAATTATCATATCATCCAGCTCACGGAGTCTGGTAATAAAGTCGTTCTGACTCTCTAGAATAGAATTCAGGTCCTTCTGAAGTGCATTCTTCTCTTGAATCGTATCTGTATACTCGGTTGTAAGAGCCGCAAGATCCGCTGACGATATCGGGCTAAATGTTGGTGCAACCACATTTCCAGAGTTTCCAGATGGAGTAACCGTTGGAGTACTCTGTGACTCAGTTGTCTGTTGCTCAGTAGTCGATTCTGTAGTCGCTTCCGTACTTTCTGTTGTCACTTCTTGAGTAGCTTCAGTAGTTACTTCCTCAGTTGCCTCAGTTGTTACTTCGCCTTCCGATGTCTCATCCGCATATACCACGTAGGATATGTTGTCCTTACCTGGCATCATACATGCCGCATACATGATTGACACAAGAACCAGAGCTAGAATGATATCACTGATTATCATTCTTTTATCCATATATTTTCCTCATGATACTTTAGGACCTGCAGAAACTGCAGGTCCCTGATAATTAAATCTTCAAATGTTTCTTGGTAGTTATTAAACTTCCGAAAAATCCTATTCCAATACCTATAAGTAATGTAATCGGAATCAGGGACTTAAACATATCCCAAGGTGCCGCAAATTCAAACAAACTATTAAGTATTGAGAACTTTCCAGCTATGTAATTAATTACTATATCATACAGATAATACAGAAGTATAAGTGGCACTATAGAACCAAGTAGTCCAATGATTATACCCTCAATAATGAATGGTGCTCTGATGAAGCTATTTGTCGCTCCAATCAGCTTCATTATTCTTATCTCTTCACGTCTTACTGTAATACCAATAGTAATTGTGTTATTTATCAGGAATACAGAAACTAGTAAAAGTATAAGGATGATACCAAAGGAGGCATATCCCACAAATGCATTTATAGCAGATATACTATCCGCCGTATATGTAGAGCTGCTGACCTTTCTGACTCCATCAATACTTTCAAGGAACTGTATGAAGTCGGCCTGCTTACTCGCATCATTAAGTGTAACCTTATATGATGCCGAATGTGCCAGTGGGTTATCATCACCAAATGCCGCTCTTGCAGCCTCTGGATCATCATAGGTCTGTTCAGAAAACTCTTCCCATGCTTGTTCAGGGGAAATGTAATCTATAGTGTTGACCTCTTTTCTAGTCTTTATCTGTTCTCCTATCAGGTTGATAGATGACTCTGTCAGACCCTCGTCAAAGAAAACTGATATTGATATACTGCTCTCTATCTTATGAATAGCAGCACGGAAATTAACTAATACACAGTAAAATAGTCCAAATACGAATAGACATGCAATAATAGTTCCTATTGATGCAAGTGAGAAGAGGAAGTTTCTTCTGATATTCTTCACACCTTGTCTTATGCTATAACCGACAGAACTAATCTTCATCTACATAACCTCCCTTCTGAACGTCACTTACTACCACGCCCTTCTTCAAGGTTATGACTCTCTTCTTCATAACATTTACTATTTCCTTGTTATGAGTAACTACTACAACTGTAGTACCCTTTGCATTTATCTCATCCAGGAGGTTCATAACATCCCATGAATGCTTAGGATCCAGGTTTCCTGTAGGTTCATCCGCCAAAATGATATCCGGCTTATTAACAAGTGCTCTAGCAAGTGCTACTCTCTGCTGTTCACCACCAGATAACTGTCTTGGATATGACTTGTATTTATCTTCAAGCCCCACAAGTGAAAGAACTGCTGGAACACGACGCTTTATGTATCTGTTAGGAGTTTCTATAACTCTCTGTGCAAATGCCACATTCTCATATACTGTTCTATCCTTCAGGAGTCTGAAGTTCTGGAATACAACTCCAATCTTACGTCTTACCTTATGAATTCTATTCTTACGAATCTTAGAATAATCATAACCGGCAACTTCGATATGACCCTTAGTTGGAACCAGTTCCTTAAGCAGGAGTTCTATAAATGTTGTCTTACCAGATCCAGTAGATCCAACAACAAATACAAATTCTCCTTTCTCAATGTTGATGTTAACATCCTTCAGTGCAACTGTGCCTGTAGGATATTTCATCGTAACATTTTGCATTTTAATCATGATGAAAACCCTTCCTAGCTATTTGTATTTCTAAAAATCAAGACTTTCCATATATTTCATATATTTAACAACCATCAGAGCTATCTTAAAGGTTATAGCATCCTCGAATACTCTAAGGTCCAGTCCTGTTGATTTCTCTATCTTATCCAGTCGATATACCAGTGTATTTCTGTGAATATACAGCTGACGTGATGTCTCTGATACATTCAGACTGTTTTCGAAGAACTTATTAATAGTTGTGAGTGTTTCCTCATCGAACTCGTCAGGAGACTTACCATCAAATATCTCCTTGATGAACATACGGCATAGAGGAATAGGAAGCTGATAGATAAGTCTACCAATTCCAAGATTGCTATAAGCGATGATATTCTTATCACTGTAGAATATCTTGCCTACATCGAGCGCCATCTTAGCCTCTTTGTAGGAACGAGAAACCTCTTTTATCTCATTTACTATAGTACCAAATGCAACATGAACAGAAATCATAGCCTCAGTACTAAGCATATCAACTATTATATTTGCAGTCTTGTTGAGGTCGTCATAGGTATCCGTTGACTTAACCTCTTTAACAAGAATGATGTTCTTTTCATCAACAGCAGTAATGAAATCTCTAGTCTTAACCGAGAAGATATTTCTTACTGTTTCAAGAGCATTGTTGTCCTTTTCAGACTTTGTCTCTATTATGAATACACATCTCTTAACATCAGTATCGATGTGAAGCTTCTTAGCTCTGTTATAAATATCAACCAGAAGCAGGTTATCTAGCAGAAGGTTCTTGATGAAGTTATCCTTATCAGATCTCTCTTTATAGGCAACAAGGAGATTCTGAATCTGGAAGGATGCCAACTTACCAACCATGTATGTACTATCTGTATCACCCTTCGCAAGAATAATATATTCTAACTGCTTATCATCCTTTACCTTAAAAAACTGATAACCAAGTAGTGATTGACTCTCTGCCTGAGATTGAGCAAATGCAATAACCGCATCCTCATAATCAAGTGGTCCATCTTCAGCAGTTTTGGCAAGAAGTCTACCTTCTACATCCATAACAATTAGGTCCACTTTAGTGATGGCCTGAATGCCCTCTAATGTTTCTTGTAAAATCTGATTTGATATCATCGTCTCACTCCTGTTCTCGTATAACCCCTAGTTTTTATACCCATTACAAATATACGCTAATTAAGCATATAAATAGAATCACATACGAAGTTATTGTATCACAAAATGCAGCATCAAAAAAGAGGAAATGTAGAAAACTACATTTCCTCTTTCATATTGTTCTATATAACTAACCCAGTATACGCCGCCTGCCCGTCAAGGCACCCAAGTGCCTTAACGGCACTGCGGCTTACTACGGAAAATTGCTCTGCAATTTTCCTACCGTGCTTGATTTGCTTTGCAAATCAAGCACTAGTTAACAATAATCTCCTCTGATTCCTTATCGAAGATATGAATCTTTGAAAGATCGAATGCAAACTGTACTGTATCTCCAGGTCTAGCAGTTGTACGAGCATTTACTCTAGCTGTGATATCGAACTGATCGATTGTGAAGTACAGATATACTTCAGCACCAAGCATTTCATAGATATTGATACGAGCATCAATAACTGACTCAGGTGATGACTCGATGAACAGCTGCTCATCATGTATATCCTCAGGACGAATACCAAGTACAACGTCCTTATCGATGAATCCACCAGCGATAAGCTTGTTAGCCTTAGCCTCTGGAACCTTGATTGAGTGTGAACCGAACATAAGAAGTACGTCAGCTCCTGACTTAACAACCTTGCAGTCGATGAAGTTCATAGGTGGCATACCCATGAATCCAGCAACGAACAGGTTACATGGATGATCATAAAGATTCTGAGGTGTATCAACCTGCTGAATGATACCATCCTTCATAACTACGATACGAGTACCAAGTGTCATAGCCTCTGTCTGGTCGTGTGTAACGTAGATGATTGTTGTCTGAAGTCTCTGATGAAGCTTTGAGATCTCAACACGCATCTGAACACGAAGCTTAGCATCCAGGTTTGAAAGAGGCTCATCCATAAGGAATACCTTTGGCTCACGAACGATTGCACGTCCCATAGCAACTCTCTGTCTCTGACCTCCTGAAAGAGCCTTTGGCTTACGATCAAGAAGATGCTCGATCTCAAGGATCTTAGCTGCCTCATGAACCTGCTTATCAATCTTCTCCTTTGGAACCTTTCTCAGTTTAAGTCCGAATGCCATGTTATCATAAACTGACATATGTGGATACAGAGCGTAGTTCTGGAATACCATCGCGATATCTCTGTCCTTTGGCTCTACATCGTTACAAAGCTTATCACCGATCCAGAGCTCACCAGAACTGATATCCTCAAGTCCAGCGATCATTCTTAGGGTTGTTGACTTACCACATCCTGAAGGACCAACGAAGATAACAAACTCCTTATCCTCGATATCAAGATTGAAGTCCTTAACAGCATTAAAGCCGTTTGGGTAAATCTTGTAAATGTTCTTTAACTGTAATCCTGCCATTATTATATCCTCCTAAATAGCTATTCGCAAATTACGTTCTTAACAACTTGTAACATAATAACCCTTTTTGTTTTTTAAAACTATGTCTTTGTTGCATAAATAATTCGAATAATGTTTGGTCATAATGCACATTGACCTGTATTTTATGTATATTTTAAACAAAAAAGGCGTTTAAACAACGCCTTTTCAACCTTCGTTTTTGTGATACTTTAACCAAATTATTACAATTATGTTAACGAATTTTATTGGGAAACGATGTCATCTGAGGCTCCAATTATCAAAAATGCCTGCACTCCATCAGTAGGAATATCACATGCTACTTCATTAGCTGGAAGCACCTCCAGCTTTGCATTTGGCAAGATCTGAGCCAGTCCGCCCGCTGTCCCTTCCTCTACTACAACTATTTTAGATGTATCTAGTGGATCCTTAGTATAATTACCCGCCTGAACGTTAGTATAACCAAGCTCTGTCAGCTTATCCTTCCAAGCTCCAGCCAGACCACTCGTTGCAGTTGCATTTAAAACAACTATAGAAGCATCATATGGAAGACCCTCTGGCTGTTTTGCAGCCTCCGCATCCTCATAGAGTAATGCATCAGTATCCGTAGGCTTTGCATTCAGAAGTTCATCCTCCTGATCATCCTCAAAAGCTGAATCATCCGCCTTCTTCTCTGTTTCATTTGTTCTATCTAATATAACTGCCTTTATAAGGTAAGCACTCATCGCTAGAATAACAAGACCAAGTATAATTACAACTGCCTTGAGAAAGAAGGAAAAGAATAATCCCACAGCAGTTTGTTGTTTCTTTTGTTTAGCCACTTTACGCCTCCTAATTAACCTCTATACAGCATAGAAGTATAGCAAACCATCGCCCTTATTGCAATGAATTTTCATATGAGATAAAATAGATACATAGAATTCCAGCATGTGTTTTCACATGCGATTTATGTCGAGGAAAATATCTATGGAAAGAATACTTATAACCGGGGCATCCCGTGGAATTGGCAGAGAAATAGCCATTAGTTCAGCCAAAACTGGAAGATTTGACCATATTATACTTAATTGCCGCAGCTCCGAGGCTTTATTAGACGAGGTGGCACAGGCCATCTATGAGATAAACCCTTCTATAAGATGTAGTTTATCGCTGGGAGACGTTGGAGATTATTCATATATCCAGGAACTCCACGAGCAGTACGGAGATATCGATGTTCTTATTAATAATGCCGCCATTTCGCTGACCGGATTACTCATAGATATGACTCCTGAAGAATGGCAGTCTATTATTTCAACAAATATCACTTCTATATATAATACTTGTCACGAATACCTGCCAGCCATGATTTCGGCAAAATCCGGACAAATTATCAATATATCTTCTGTATGGGGAATAGCAGGTGCTTCCTGCGAGGTTGCATATAGTGCCACAAAAGGCGCCATTAATGCATTTACCAAGGCTCTCGCCAAAGAAGTTGCTCCAAGCAACATTCAGGTAAATGCTCTCGCTCTTGGCATAGTAGATACTACTATGAATAGTCATCTGTCTAAAGAAGATATAAATGATATATGCGAGGATATTCCAATCGGCAGGATGCTTCGACCTGAGGAGGTCGGTGATACAGTGACTAAGCTCTTGCAGATGCCTACTTATCTGACAGGCGAAGTAATAACTATTGATGGGGGATGGATTTAAAAGGAGGTTTTACTTATGGGAGATGTATATGTAGAGTTTTTCTCGGATGAAGCTCTGGAAAATGTCATGTGTATGCTGCAGTATCAGCCAGAGCGCATAGTCTATTTGGGTCATAAATCAACTATGGTCACTAGAAAGATCAAAAGTCTTACTAATTTTGCCAGAATTAAAGCCCCAAAAACCGAGCTTGAATTCATCGAGGTTCCTAGAGATGACCTAGAGGAATGTATAGCAGCTCTCACTTCTGTCTCAGACAGATATCCAGAGGCTTACTATGAGCTGACTGGCGGTGGAGAAATGATTCTCATAGCCTTCGGTTACCTAAGTGCCGCACGTAAGCTAAGAACTCTCCGTATAGACCCATACACAGGGGTTGAAATCAATATGGAACCCGGCGGAGCTCCTACTCAGCATCGAGATAATATCCAAATCAGCGTAAAAGAAAATATCATACTTCACGGTGGACAGCTTACAAGACAGACCGGAAATTACGCCACATGGAGTTTCACAGAAGAATTCAAGAGCGATATAAGAGCTATCTGGGGAATCGCAAGAAGTCTACGCCATAAATGGAATAGCTACTGTTCTATTATAGAAGACGTTCTCAAGGACAATCCTTGTAACGAATATGGTCAGTATTCACTGCCTAAATCTATGCTCAGAGAGTCTGACATTCTCTTCGCCAAGCTAAACGGAATAGGCATGCTACGCGATTATAAAGCAGATAATAAGAGAGTTAGATTCAGATTCAAGAACGAATCCATCAGAAATATAGTTACAAAAACCGGAAATATCCTAGAGCTTCATGTATATGAAGTAGCCTCAAGAAGGCCTGACATTTTTACTGATGAAATAATCGGCGCCATGATTGACTGGAATGGTGATAAATCCGAAGAAGAGAAACAGGTATTCTATTCTGATTACCAGAGATATATGAATGCTAGTTATGATACATTAAATGAAATAGACGTCATACTTATGCAGTCCTGTACTCCTATATTCATTTCCTGTAAAAGTGGAAAGGCCAGCAGCAATTCCCTTCATGAACTGGAAACTGTCACTCGCCGATTTGGTGGTAAGTATGCTTGCAAAGCCCTTGCAATGGCTATGCCTTGTGATAATACCTCCAGCGGCACCTCCTTCTTCAAACAACGTGCGAAGGAGATGCACATCTGGGTAATTGATAATATTTATTCTATGACTGATGAGGAGCTGCTGAAGAAGCTGCTGAAGCTTCATAACTAATATTGGCAAACTTGGTATATTTACCTATCCATGCCAGTTCAACAGTTCCAGTAGCACCATTACGTTGCTTTGCAACTATGATTTCAGCCACACCAGGTTTCTCCGTGGTGTCTGGATTATAATAATCATCTCTATAAATGAACATTACTACGTCCGCATCCTGCTCGATAGCTCCAGACTCTCTAAGGTCTGCGAGCACTGGTCGATGATCAGGTCGCGAGTCAACTGCTCTGTTCAGCTGAGAAAGAGCGATTACAGGAACATTTAATTCCTTCGCTAGACCCTTAAGGGCACGAGATATCTCAGCGATAAAGAGCTGTCTGGATTCAACCTTCTGACTAGAATTCATAAGCTGCAGATAATCGATGATTATCAGGCCTAGTCCTCTAGTCTGAGCCAGCTTTCTACACTTTGATCTAAGTTCACCTATAGTAATAGAAGAATTATCATCTATATATAGCTCTGCATCTGACATGTTATCAGTCGTTTCAACTATCTTTGCCAGATCAGAATCATTTATCTCACCTGTTTTCAGGGATTTGGCATTTACCATGGAGTCTACAGCTACAATTCTTGTAACAAGCTGTTCGCTACTCATCTCCAGAGAGAATATAGCAACAGGAGTTTTCTCCTTAAGTACCACGTGATGAGCAATATTAAGCACAAATGCTGTTTTACCCATCGCAGGTCTAGCCGCAACCAGAAGGAGCTCTCCTCCATGAAGACCCGTCAGAAGATTATCAAGATCTCTGAATCCAGTCCTAAGTCCATTTATCTTGCCCTTATTTCTAGTAGCCGCCTCAATCTCTGAAATAACATTTGAAAGTACAACATTTATCGGTTCAAAATCCTTAGAACCCGACTTCTGCTGCATCATATTGAAGATGTCTGTCTCGGACTTCTCCATTATATCATCCACTGACTCTCTGCCTTCATAGGCATTTGCCATCATTTTGTCTGCCAGCTTGATGATCTTTCTTAAATATGATTTATCTTTAACAATATTTGCATAATCCTTTGCGAAGGCCGCTGTAGCCGCTCCCGCAAGAATCTCCCCAAGAAATCCCAGATTGCTGATACTATCAGGAGCTCCCAGTTCTCTGAGTTTCTCTCCCAGAACTATTTCATCAACTGGTTTACCTTCTCCATATAAACGTACAATAGCTTCATATATCAGACCGTACTGTGCATTACTGAAGTCATCCTTCGAAAGAATAGCACTAACCTCAGAAATGGCATCCTTGTCCATAAGCATTGAGCCGAGTACACTTTTTTCAGCATTCAGGTCTTGCGGAGGTAATCTTTTTATTACATTTTCCTCTGCCATTTATTTTGCCTCTACTACATCTAACATTATCTCAGCCGTTACCTTTGGATGGAGCTTGATTCCTATAGTATAACCACCAAGAGATTTAACCTGATCCTTCATGACTATCTTCTTCTTATCTACATCAAGACCAAGTTGCTCTTTGATCAGCTCCGCTACCTCTTTAGAAGAAACAGATCCAAATGTTCTACCATTTGCTCCGACCTTCATACTAGTAACAACTTTCTTATCCTTCAGTTCATCTCTATGTTTCTCAGCTGCTGCCAGATTCTCCGCTGCCACCTTCTCATCATTCTTATTCTTAAGCTTAAGATCATTGAGATTCTCTGGTGTAGCTTCCACCCCGAGCTTCTTAGGAAGCACAAAATTTCTAGCATAGCCCTGATTTACTTCTACTATCTCACCCTTCTTTCCAAGGGATTTAACATCCTGCAATAATATAACCTTCATTATAATTCTCCTGATTCCGTCATTTCTTTTAGTACAGCCTTCAGTTCCTCGAAGAACTCTTCCTTCTTCTTACCCTTCAGCTGTGTACCTGCTACATTTGAATGGCCTCCGCCATTAAATCTTTCCATAACTATCTGCACATTTACATCACCAATAGATCTTGCAGATACATATAAGATTCCATCTTCCGCCTCTGTGACAACAAAGGAAGCATCGATATTATCTGCACTTAGCAGCTCATTTGCGGCCTTTGCAACTGGAACAGTTGGTGCATCCGGCGAAGCTGGGTCATCATATACATAAGATATAGCAAAACGGTTTAGGAAGACCTCTGCATTATTGATACCCTGAGCTCTTTCCTTAAGCTCTGTCATTGAGCTTCTGAACATCTTTCTAACTCTTACGACGTCCGCACCGCTCTTTCTCAGATATGATGCCGCCTCAAATGTTCTAACGCCCGTCTTTGTCAGGAAATTATCTGTATCTATCAGTATTCCTGCATACATTGCATCTGCCTCTTGAGGCTTAAGCTTAGGCGCCTTAGACATATATTGATACATCTCAGCTATCATCTCACAAGCTGAAGATGCAAAAGGCTCTATATAAGATAAGGTCGCGCCCTTAATAGCTTCAGCAGTTTGTCTATGGTGATCAAATACTACAACAGTAGGAACCAGTTCCAGTAGCTCCTCGCACTCTGTCATACTTGGCTTGTTAACATCACAAACAACTACTACTGTATTCTGATCTACCTGCGCAACCGCCTCTGTACTTGTTAGAAATACACCATCATAGGCATTTCCAACCTTAAAGGAATTCATCAGCGGACGAATTGCATCCGTCACTTCATTAACTACGACGTAGGCCTTCTTGTTCATATTACTTACAAGTCTGTAAATACCAATCGCCGAGCCAAATGCATCAGCATCCGGTCTCTTGTGCGCCATGATCAGAACCTTCTCTTTACTCATTAGAAGTTCTTCAAAGGCCTGAGCCTTAACACGAGCTTTAACTCTTGTTGTCTTCTCAACTCCGGCACTCTTTCCACCATAGTAGGTAACCTGGTCACCCGTTTTAACGGCTGCCTGGTCACCGCCTCGACCCATAGCCATACCAATAGCTACTCTGGCATTTTCATAAGCTGTCATATAGCCATTATCCTGGGATTCAGAATCAAAACCAATACCTATACTAAGTGTCATAGCTATCTGATTTCCGACATTTATGTTCTTTACATCATCTAGAATAGAGAACTTGTCATCCCTCAGAGTCTGCATATATTTCTGCTTAAATACGAAGAAATATTTATCATTTTCAATATGCTTTACGATGGCATCTATATTCGATAGATACATATTTATCTTACGCTCAACCAGCGCGGTCAGAATAGAATGCTTGATATCCTCAAGGTCATCCATAACCTCATCATAGTTATCGAGATATAGGAGTCCGGCATAGAGCTTCTGATCTACAGATTCCTGTTCCAGACGTCTCAGCTCTGTCTCATCGAAAAGATACATAGCAAGAACTATATCATCATCCTTAGTCTCTTCTCTATCCTCGTCGAAAACCTTGGACATATCTATTCTCTTGATAGAAACCTTATACATTCTATCGTCATGTTCAATATTAATTTCTATACTATCTGAACCATCTATCAGTTCTGGTACTATTTCAGGGAAATAAGCATCTACAGTTTTACGGATACGCTTATTATGAGAAACGCCAACTGTATCATGGAACATGTTGTTTGCCCACATAATGTGACCTGATAGATCCAGTATTGCATATGGAACCTCCAGCTCATGAAGAAGTTCCTTCTGAATCTTTCCCTGTTCCAGAGAATACTCTACAAGAACAGATTCAATATATGGAGTTGTTCTAAAATATAGAATGATCGTAATAAGTAGATATATTGCCAGTATTCCGACACTGATAAGTCCCATCTTGGTTTCTAGTCCATTTTTATAAATGGACAGTGCCGTAAGGAAAAGTGCCAGAATGACAGGCGTAACAATCACGAGTTTTATTCTATTCTTGAGTTTCTTCTCATTTTTCATACTTTTTAATAGTCTCCCTGTATATGCACCAACTATTTCAAAGAATCGATTCTTTCACATACCTGAGCATAGGTCTCTTTATACTTAGCAAGCTTCTCTTTCTCAGCATTAACCTTTGCCTCAGGAGCCTTATTTACGAAGTTTGGATTAGACAGCATGCCTTCACCACGCTTTATCTCTCCTTCGAGACGAGTCTTCTCCTTATTCAGTCTCTCGAGCTCCTTCTCAACGTCTACAAGTTCTGCAAATGGTATATAAATAACTGCGTTATGAATAACTTCAGAAACTGGGTCATCAGCAATACCTGTCTTGTCTGACTGAACCATTACCTCACTCGCATATCCAAGTGTTCCAAAGAATACGCGGCTGTCTTCAAAAATCTTACGAACTTCTTCCTTGTCAGAAACAACATATACTGCTGCCTTCTTTGAAGGTGGAACATTCATATCAGTTCTTACTGTTCTAATAGCACGTACTGCATCCTTAATGATATCAACATTTTCAGCCTCTACCTTGAAGTCTCTAGCCTCCTCTGCAACTGGCCATGGAGATATCATTATTGACTCATCCTCTGTAAGTGTACAATAAATCTCTTCTGTAACGAATGGCATGTAAGGATGAAGCAGCTTAAGACCTATAGTAAGTACCTCTTTAAGAGTCCAAAGAGCGGCTGCCTTTGTAGAATCATCTTCAGCCCAAAGTCTAGGCTTAACCATTTCGATATACCAATCACAGAACTCATCCCAAAGGAAGTTATGGATCTTATCTGCAGCAACACCGAGCTCGTACTTCTCCATATTATCTGTTACGTCACGAACTAACTGGTTAGCCTTTGCAACTATCCACTTATCTGCCATTGTAAGGTCGTCTAGAGTAACCTTTGCGATCTCTTCATCTGAAATGCCTGCATTCTCCATATTCATCATAATGAATCTGGAAGCATTCCAAATCTTATTAGCGAAGTTACGGCTTGCCTCTACTCTTTCCCAATAGAATCTCATATCGTTACCAGGTGCATTTCCTGTGATAACTGTGAATCTAAGAGCATCTGCTCCGTACTTATCAATTACTTCAAGTGGGTCAATTCCATTTCCAAGGGACTTACTCATCTTACGTCCCTGATCATCTCTTATAAGACCATGGAACAGAACTGTATGGAAAGGAATCTCTCCTGTCTGCTCAAGAGATGAAAATACCATTCTGATAACCCAGAAGAATATAATGTCATATCCTGTAACAAGTACATCTGTTGGGAAGAAGTACTTGAAATCTTCTGATTCTGTATCAGGCCAGCCAACGGTTGAGAATGGCCATAATGCTGAAGAGAACCATGTATCAAGTGTATCCTCGTCTCTCTTCAGATTCTTGCTCTGACACTTAGGACAAGCACATGGCTCTTCCATCTCTACGATAGTCTCGCCACAATCCTGGCAATACCATGCTGGTATTCTATGTCCCCACCACAGCTGTCTTGATATACACCAGTCACGGATATTATCCAGCCAGTTATAGTAAGTCTTGTTCATTCTTTCTGGAACAAGGCGAATCTTCCCCTCTTCAACTGCCTTTCTAGCAGGGATAGCCATATCACTCATCTTTACGAACCACTGAGGTTTTACAAGTGGTTCTACTGTAGTACCACATCTATCATGTGTACCAACCATATGTGTATGAGGAACTGTCTTAACCAGAAGACCCTGAGCTTCCAAGTCCTCGAGTACAGCCTTACGAGCCTCATATCTTTCCATTCCGTCATAACGAGTTCCTGGACAGTTAATAGTAGCATCATCATTCATTATATTGATTTCTTCAAGATCATGACGCTTACCAACTTCAAAATCGTTAGGGTCATGAGCAGGTGTAATCTTAACGCATCCTGTTCCGAACTCCTTATCTACATAAGAGTCAGCGATAACTGGTATCTCTCTATCTACAAGTGGAAGCAGCAGAGTCTTGCCAACAATATCAGCATATCTCTCATCGTCTGGATTAACAGCAACAGCTGTATCACCGAGCAGAGTCTCCGGACGTGTAGTAGCTATCTCAACAAAACGTCCTTCTTCTCCAACTACAGGATAATTGATATGCCAGAAATGTCCTTCCTGTTCCTCATGCTCAACCTCAGCATCTGAAATAGAGGTCTGACAAACTGGGCACCAGTTAACTATACGAGATCCTTTATAAATCCAGCCCTTATCATAGAGCTTCTTAAATACAGTATTAACAGCTTTGTTGTTGCCTTCATCCATAGTGAAACGCTCACGGTCCCAATCTGCAGATGAACCAAGTCTCTTCAGCTGGTTAACAATACGTCCACCGTACTCTTCACGCCACTCCCAAGCGCGCTTAAGGAAGCCTTCACGACCAAGATCTTCTTTGTTGATTCCCTGCTCCTTAAGAGTATTTATAATTCTAACCTCTGTTGAAATAGCTGCGTGGTCAGTACCTGGCTGCCACAGCGCATTATATCCCTGCATTCTCTTCATACGGATGAGGATATCCTGCATAGTATTATCTAGTGCATGGCCCATGTGGAGCTGGCCAGTGATATTTGGAGGTGGCATAACGATAGTAAATGGTTTCTTGCTGCGATCTACTTCTGCATGGAAGTAGCCATTATCTACCCACTTTCTATATAGTCTACCCTCGATCTGTTCAGGGCTGTAGTTCTTCTCAAGTTCCTTACTCATTCTGTTTTTCCTCTTATGTTTTCTAATATTTGATATATGTAAATATACTTCGTGGCTGAAGCATACCTAACAAACGGTAGCGGAGAATCACTTGCTGAGAGCGAGTCCGGAGGTGCCGGGTTGCGCAGCGACGTCGAAGCGTGCAACATACGACCAAACCTGCCGTCGACGGTGCAAGAGGCACCTGGAAAGGACGACGCTCGAAGCTTAGTGGCTCGGAGCGTGTTTGGTAGGTATGTTCTCAGACATGAAGTATCTTCTAGATAGCCTGTTCTCTGAAATCATCCTTGAGTTCACTAAGGATAATGTCCATACGTTTGTCGTAATCCGCCATATCCTTGTTCATCTTATTGTAGGCAGCTCTTTGTAGCATCGCGAAGATGGTCATCTCACGGACATCGTCCTTTGAGTCGCCAATCTCTGTCATGATTTCCTCTAGATATTCATCCTCTAGACCCATGTGGCGAATCTCCGTTCTAAGGGAAGCTGTATCTCCTGTGATGGCTACTATATAGAAGTAGCTTCTAAGCGAATCAGGATTATTGTTCAGCTCGTACGCCTTCAGGAAGAAGGACTTAGCATCGTCGAGATCCATGTTGTTGGCCGCCGCAACTGCTCTATTATGATATATATTTCCGAGGAAGACAGGATCTGTAGTTTCGTCTGTCTCCTGAATCATATCATCATAGAAGGTAGCCGCTTTGATATATCTTCTATATGCCAGATATCCATCCGCTTTAAGCTTTGCTTTCTGCAGCTTATCGAGCTTACGATATTTCTGCCATGCCTCTGTATAGGACTTTATTTCATCTACGCTGTAATAGTCGCCTGCACTCAGTATCTCTATAAGAAGGTCCTGTGCATATGCCGTCTTGTTCATAAGACCGACGAGTCTGTCCGCCAGATCCTCCATTCCGAGTTCATCTCTGATCCAGTCGAACAGTTTCTCTGAAAGTGCCGACTTACTTATCAGAACTGTATTATTGTAGATATAGAAGCATAACTCCTCATATGTATATATCTCAACCTTTGTGTTGAGGAAGGTGAAAGGAGTTTCTGCAGTTTTGGTTGTACATAATATGAGTTGTGACATTAGATTATGAACTCCTTTCTATATATTTTGTTTGTAGTTGGATAGAGCTTACCGAAGCCCAGGTCTCTGATAATGACCGCTCCCTCTTTAGGGCTGTCAAACTCGACCTCAAGACTGACCTTTGTCGTCTTATTAGGACGTTTTGGAAGGCCATGGATTCTAACGGTTTCTCTCTTCTCCTCACCCGTTTTGTGGTTAATATAGATGATAGTGATATTGTCAGTATCATCAAGTATTACATTTAACTGGCCGTGAGTATTGTACCACTGCTTACCGCCTGAAACGATAGGAACAAATGTATCCTTCTCGTCATCAAGTGTGATACCAATATCTGCGAGGACATTTTCCTTGGTTTCTACGAAGAAGTCTTCATAGAAGGCCATGTATTCTCCGCCGACCGCTCTGTAGCAAGCACCCTTCGTATATATATTCTGTCCTACGAAGACTCGTCTTCCCTGGCACAGAACATTTGTTGACTTCTTCATCCACTTGTTGGAGAAGCCGACTCCTGTAAGAAATACCGCAGATATATAGGCTTTCTTGCCTTCGTATTCAGCTATCTTAGCAAATTCCACATCCATCTGGTAGGTATCATTTCCGAACTTCGACAGGGACATCTGCTGTGTGTAATCCTCATGGATAACATTTATAGTTTTAGGATCCTTATTCTTGGAAATGTCTATTCTATAATAATTAAGGCCGTCCGCACTATAATCATATAGTGCCACGCTATTATTCCAAAGCTCTGAAGGCTGGTTGAATATGTAATACAGTCCGCTGTCCAGGTGTGATGTGATCTCGATGTTCTCTTTATCAATGCCCATGTCTAGATACAGCTTGCTGAGAAGCTGGAATATAAGTGGGTTATAGTCATCCACTGAAATTACGAGCTTTCTAACCTCTGCCGCCTCATATCTATATAGAAATGAATCTATATGGAGCTTGACCATCATCATGAAGAGTTCCTGATAGCTATATTCTTTTCCAGCTACAGTTACGACCTCATCACTGTTTAAATTCTCGAAGATTCCATCAACCACGGTACCATTTTCGCTGAATCTGGCTTCTGATGCTTCTCCACCAACATACCAATGCTCAGTATCAGTACTGTAGAACAGGATATTTGGCATGAGGTACGTTTCCTTGTTATTCAGCTGGCTGACTGATTCCGGTTCACGCTTTATATCATTGTAGAAGGACAACTGTGTAAAATCCGAACACAGGTCCATACCAATGTAGAAAATGTCTGCCATTTGATTGGCTCCCTTCTAAAATAGCTTAAGTATTACAGTATCTTAAGTGCCTCCTCAAACAGATGCACAGTATTGATATAAACATCCAGATCTTCGAGAAGCTCTCTATCCTTACGCATTTCCTGCTTAACCAGCATGGAGTTGATTCTCTCGAATCTGCTAAGGCTCTTTCCGCCGAAGGTCTTCTTCTTCAGCACTTCACTTTCGATTATCTTCGCATTTCCATTTGGATCATCCTCGATGGAATATACGAGTCGCTCGCCGTGGAATACAACGAACTCAAGAACATATACGCCGCTGACAACTTCGTTCATTCTGCGTCTTTCAGTCTTCATCTTGTTTCTAGTTCCTGTATCGAAACTGAACTTAGCATATACCTGACGATAGCTGTCTGATTTGTAAACCAGGTAAGTCTTGAGGAATATATCCTGTGGTAATGCAACAAACGAAGAGAAATTCTTGAAGAATGGAAGTATCTTACCAGCATCTACAAATCTCTCAACATTCTCAACTATCCACTTTCTCTGGATGTCTGAGAATCTTTCCAGCTTACTGAAGTAAAGCAGAAGTGCCATGATGGATATTTCATC
>CACYQC010000010.1 GCA_902776395.1 uncultured Lachnospiraceae bacterium | reverse complement strand
ATCAAATTCTACATTTACTGTAAACTCTGTATCTGCATTATAGCCTGTTGCATCTGTTCCTTCTGTTATCTTCTTTTCTACAGTAAGTTTTCCTGTCTCCACTAAATTATATAACGAACCAAGATAAAAGTTTAATTCATTCGGACTAACATTACTATATGATCTAAAAGGATTATCGTTTACCTTATCTTCTGCAGTTAGATATAGCTTATAATCTATTTTATAAGATGGTTCATTATTCTCATCTACATCAACATTTACCTTTATATCTATTTCACCATCTGAATTTTTAACACCATTAATATTGGTACTAGAGTTTTCTTTAACAACAAAATAATAATCACCCGTCTCATTTATAGTGTCAACCAACGAACTTAACTCACTAAATTGATATCTACTATTTGTTGGATCAACATCTGCAGTCTCTAAAAATGTGTTATTGGAATAACTCTCATTCGAACTATATAAATCAAATTTTATATCACCTTCATGATAAACAACTGAATTATCAATATATAGTTCCTCCACTCCACCTTCTTCATATCTTTTAGTAAACGACTTAGTAAATCTCTTTTGACCAGAAAAATACAATGAATCACTTCTTGTACTATTCAAGAAATGCCATTCACAATGATCATTCTTAAAGTTACCTCTTGTTGCCAAAAAGCCACTACTAGTTCCTACTACAGTTACTTCAGCATCTTCTTTTGGTATCAAAAAAGTACCACTTGCATTATATATATCCACTTTGGTGGCGTCAGGCATATTCCAGACAAATTTCTTTACTATTTCTTGTTCAACTACACTATTCTTCGCATTTTCATTTACTTTTGTATCCTGAGTAAGATATTTATTTCCGTTATACTCTTTTTGTACTCCATCTGTTATGTCCTTATCTATAACATTAACAATAGGTCCCTTAGGATTAACATAGGTCCATTTTTCATCATCTTCATCACCACTTATAAAATTGAAAACAACATTAGTGCTAGAATATTTATCAACTTTTAAAAATTCATCTTTTGCCTTTACATTATCCTCACTAGATAATAACTGCCCCAATTTGCTTTTTTTGGGAACATTAATATATACTGTTTTATTATTATATTCTTCAACGTCTAATTTTAAATAATAATGATTATCATTAACCAGATCATTCGGATGTTCTTTCTCGTACTTTGTAATGTCAATTGTCGATGTTTTTGTGGCCAAGGTATTTGATGCAGATACAACTTTATTAAAGAGTGAATCAACTTCCCTATCTGCTTCAGTTGCCACAAGATTTAAGTTAACTTTTTCTTTACTATCTTGCCAAACTAAGGCCTTTTTATAGTCATCAGCTTGATACCCTTCTCTTTCAGTATTATTGTAATAATTATAATCTTCAACTATTGATGATGATGCATGTATGTTATATTTCATGCTCGCACCCTCATAAGTAGCCTGTCCAAATCTGAGAACGCGTTGGTTATTTCTTGGATCGCTATCTGAAATTTCACCAACTATAAAAGACATTGGTGCTGTACCAGCTAAATCCGGTTCCAAAACATACCCTTCATTAATAAAGTGCTTAACTGCAAAATTAGTTTCAGCATGGTTGCTTAATGTAAATGTATCAGCAACTACACCATAAGCCGTTGCTCTGCCTAATACAGAACCATAATTTGACGTTGCGGAAGAATCAATAGCTTGACCATACCCCCAATCATCAGTATAACCAGTGTCACCTATATTTGCCGCCTCAACATCCAGGCTCCTTCCGCCCCCTCCAGTTACAACCAAACCAACTGCCATTGCACCGGCTAGTGCGAAGGATACGATTTTCTTGAATCCCTTTTTTAAAGTCATAGATTTTCTCCCTTCCATGGGCTCTCTCTTTCCCATAGTGAATGATCTTTTTTTACTATGTAATGGGCATAGTAAGCCCACTACGTGCTTATAATTATGGATAGATTAACATAGCTAATTTACATAATGCAACCCAAAAAGCCAATTATTTGACATTTCGGCACATTCACCAAACCAATTGTGCAAATTGCACAATACAAGTTCCCGTTTTTTGTGAATTTTGTGTGAACTTTTGTCATTATGACTAAAATCACAATATATACATCCCGTAATGACATTTTGGCACTATATATAGGAAGAAAATACCCTTATTTATATTTCAAATTATAATATTGTATTAGGGAAACCGTTGTAATATACTATTTAATGTTTCAAAAAGTAACATAATAAATAGGTACGGAGGTTTTATTATGAGTATAAAAGTAGGTATCCTCGGCTACGGTAATCTTGGTCGTGGAGTTGAAAAGGCTGTAAAAGCTAGCAATGATATGGAGCTGGTTGGTGTATTTTCTAGACGTGATCCAGCAACCGTTAAGGTAGATAGTGGTGCTGCCACATACCACGTAGATGAGCTTAGCAATATGAAGGATCAGATAGATGTACTTATCATTTGCGGTGGTTCAGCAACTGATCTTCCAGAAATGACACCTAAGTACGCTGCTGATTTCAACGTAATTGATTCATTTGATACACACGCAAATATCCCAACACATTTTGCAAATGTAGATGCAGCTGCAAAAGCTGGTGGTAAGATAGGAATCATCTCTTGTGGATGGGATCCAGGAATGTTCTCACTGAATCGTCTATATGCTCACTCAGTTCTTCCAGGTGGTAAGGATTATACATTCTGGGGCAAGGGTGTTAGCCAGGGACATTCAGATGCTATTCGTAGAATTGAAGGAGTTGTTGATGCTCGTCAGTATACAGTTCCTGTTCCAGAGGCTCTCGACAAGGTTCGTGCTGGTGAGAATCCAGAGCTCACAACTCGTGAGAAGCACACAAGAGTATGCTATGTAGTTGCTGAGGAAGGTGCTGATAAGGCTCGTATCGAGCAGGAAATCGTAACTATGCCAAACTACTTTGCTGATTATGATACAACAGTTAACTTTATCACTGCTGAAGAAATGAAGAGAGATCATAGCGGTCTTCCACACGGTGGTTCAGTTATCTACTCTGGTACAACAGGTGGAACCACAAATGCTGATGGTTCAACAAATACTCTTAACACTCACGTTATCGAGTATAGCCTGAAGCTCGATTCTAACCCTGAGTTCACCGGTTCTGTACTTGTTGCTTATGCAAGAGCTGCTGCTCGTATGAACCAGGCTGGAGAAAGCGGAGCTAAGACAGTATTTGACGTTGCTCCTGCACTTCTCTCTCCACTGAGTGGTGATGAAATAAGAGCACATATGCTTTAAAATCACAAAGGTTCTTCTCGTACTCCTGATCGGGAGTTTGAGAAGAACCTTTTTTATTAACTACAACTGTTCATTTTTTTAATGCACCACCTTAAAACTTTTTTCATCTTCCACCACTGGAATAATCTTCGACTCTATATTATCCATATGCACGAAGCTTCCTGCGTCTATCTCGCCGAGAAGACGGCTAATAAGTTCTCTATCGCCTTGAACCTCGAGCTCGACTCTTCCATCGTACAGGTTTCGCACATAACCTGTGAGTCCAAGTCTCTGTGCCGCATGGTAAGCTCTATATCTGAAACCGACACCTTGTACATCGCCGGATATATACATGTGTTGTCTAATCATGGTTGTCCCTTCTTCCTCAGTTTCACATAAAGGATGTTACTGAAGTAATAGTTGTCATTCTTTTTCACATACTTCTTATATTCATCATAGTTTACATAATATTTTTTACCCCATGATGATATTTCAAGCATAGTTATAGGTTTTGAAGTATTGTTATCTATAGTTTTCTGATCTAGATATTCTTCCACACCGGTAACTGTCACATAATGGTCCTTTGTTTGAGTCACATGCTTGAACTTAACCGAACCATTTTCTTCTATCTTGTTATAAAACTTCAGCTTTTCCTTTTTGAAGAAGCCTGGACCAATGGCGAGGATAATAGGAATGTCATTCGAAAGCATTTCCTTTATCTTATCCAGTATCTTGGTTGGCCAGACTGCCCAACGTGCTACAAGGCTACCGCCCGTAGCTTCCTTAATCTTCTTCCTATTAATAAGGAAATATATATTCAGGCCCCACGCAAGAAGAACGCCAGATATACCAAGCTTAGGAAGTATATGGAAATACTTCTTTTCCATACTTAATATATAGTCTCTATATGCTTCGCTCGATACTATATTCATATCCTTACTAGATGAAGTCTGCTTATCTTTGCTTGATTTATGATTTAGTTTATTTTCAGCCTGATATTTACCATCCAGAATCGATTCACCCAGAACGTGAAGAAGCAGGTCTGACGCTCCCACCAGGCCGCAACCAAACTGATCAATAGTCTCGCCCTTGCTCTTCTTCTCTATCTCGCGGAACCAGCTCTGATTTCCACCGTAAGAACCATTCACGCTAACATATGGAGTTTTAAGTTTTGTCACAACTGAATTCTTCAAGCTAGTCTCCTCTCGCGAGTTATAATGCACTTCATAAGCCGCAGATAATTCATAATCATAATATAAATAATAATCATAAAAATATAATATCACAAACCTAAGCAAAATGCTCAGCCTATTATTTTCTTAATTCAACTTAGAACTCACCTTATATATTTCACTAGTAATCAACCTTTACATTGACATCAGTTTTAATTCTTTGTAAAATACGCCTTGTGATGTTATTTGCTGGTATAAGTTAGTGTAATTTCCAGCACAGGAGGTTTAATTATGATAGAGCAATTATCTATTTTCGCCCCTAATACAAAGGGCAGCATGGTTAGTCTTACTAAGCTTATTTCAGATGCTGGTATAGACATCTATAATGTAGTAACTAATGACAGTGCTGAGTTCGGTATCGTTCGTATGCTTGTAACTGAGCCAGAGCTTGCTTGTGAGCTTCTGACAACAAACGGTTACATGTGTAAGCTGAACAAAGTTATCGGAGTTGAGATTCCTGATGATGTAGGTAGTTTATCAAAGCTTCTTCAGGCTATCACAGACAGCAATATAAATATTGATTATCTGTATGTTTCATACAGCAGAGATTCCAAGACACCTCTTGCAGTTCTTCATGCACCTGGTTATGCTGAGGTTGAGGCAGCGCTCGAGTCTCGCGGATATACTATTGTAAAATAAAGCTACAGATTATTATTAAATCATCACAAACTTAAAGGGAGCCTTTTCGGCTCCCTTATCTTATATCTTTTCTCTATACTATCTCTGCAAGCTCAAGTAGCAGCTGCTCTGTTTTCTCCCAGCCAAGGCATGGATCAGTGATGGACTTACCATATATACCCTCGCCAATCTTCTGAGAACCATCTTCGATGTAGCTCTCTGTCATCAGTCCCTTAACAAGACCTCTTATATCGCTGGATACGTGACGGCTATGCATTATATCCTTAGCTATTCTTATCTGCTCAAGATACTGCTTATTTGAATTAGCATGGTTTGTATCAACGATGATTGCTGGATTCGCAAGATCACGCTTCTGATACTCTTCGTATACAGCTCTCAGATCCTCGTAATGATAGTTAGGCTTACTGTGTCCGAGATTATCTATATATCCTCTCATGATTGCATGAGCAAAAGGATTACCATTTGTTCTAACTTCCCAGCCTCTGTAAATGAAATCTTGAGCAGACTGTGCTGCAGTAATCGCATTCATCATAACTGACAGGTCTCCACTTGGTGGGTTCTTCATACCAACAGGGATTCCCACACCAGAGGATACTATTCTATGCTCCTGATCCTCAACAGAACGAGCACCAACTGCAATATATGAAAGCAGGTCTGAAAGATATCTGTGGTTGCCAGGGTATAGCATTTCCTCTGCACAGGTTAATCCTGTCTCAGCAACTACACGTGTATGCATCTTACGGATAGCTACAATACCCGCCAGCATATCCTCATGTCCTTCTGGGTCTGGCTGATGGAGCATTCCCTTATAACCAGTTCCTGTTGTTCTAGGCTTATTTGTATATACTCTAGGGATAATAAATATCTTGTCCTTTATCTTCTTCTGAACCTCAGCCAGGCGGTGCATGTAGTCAACAACTGCCTCTTCATTATCCGCTGAACATGGTCCAATGATCATAAGGAACTTATCACTCTTTCCAGAGAAAATATCCATTATCTCATTATCGCGTTCTTCCTTAATCTTCTTAACCTCATCAGATATAGGGTACTCTTCCTTTATCTCCTGTGGAGTAGGAAGCTTTCTGATGAATTCCATTTGCATTTCCATAATAATTTCTCCTCGTTAAAACTAGATGACAGTTAAAAACAGTCGATAAGCTATGATGCTTACCGACTGTTATAATAACACTTTATCGCGTTAAAGTAAAGAAGTATTTTATTCATCTTCATTTACTTTATCAATAGCATTCTTTACAAGCTTTTCAACTAAAGGAATAGCAAAAAATAATACTATGAAGCCTACTACAACGCAGAACGCAGTTGCTCTCAGTAGAATGAATCTGAAAGGTGGCATATCCGTCGCTCCAAACTTCAGAGCTCTCTTATAAGCCATGAAAACCATTAATAGATTAATGATTGGTGTAAATATTATATCATCCACCAAGGCGCATAAAAGCTTTGCTGGTATGCTTCCTGGTTCCTTTTTGATCTTTGCTACACAACTAGCATTTATCCTCTTTATCGGAACAAAGATACCTATGATAATACTAAGTATAGAACTACACATAAATGAAACTATAAGTGCAACTACACTAAAATGCCCCGACTGCAGCGTTCCAACAAATGATAAGAAGAAGCTGAGTACAACCCCGAGGAAAACACCCACGAGTGCATTATAAAGTTCATTTTGACTCTTTTCCATAAGCCCCTTCCTTTCATTATTCTAAAAACAACCCAGATAACCTGGGTTGTTTTTGAAAAAATATTATCTCTTTGAAAATTGAGGAGCTCTACGAGCACCCTTGAGACCGTACTTCTTTCTCTCCTTCATACGAGGATCTCTTGTAAGGTAACCAGCCTTCTTAAGGATAGGTCTGTAATCAGCATCAGCTTCGCAAAGTGCTCTAGCGATACCATGTCTGATAGCACCTGCCTGACCTGTGAAACCACCACCATAAACATTTACTAAAACATCAAACTTACCATCTGTCTCAGTAACTGCGAAAGGCTGTCTAACTATAACCTTAAGTGTCTCAAGTCCGAAATAATCATTAACGTCTTTTTTATTAACTGTAATCTTACCGCTACCTGGTGTTATATAAACACGAGCAACAGAATTCTTTCTTCTACCTGTTCCGTAAAATCTTTCACTCTTAGCCATTTAAGTTTCCTCCTTCTTAGTACTTGATCTCTAAGCTCTCAGGCTTCTGTGCCTGGTGCTTGTGATCTGGTCCTGCATATACAAAAAGCTTCTTGTACATCTGTCTACCAAGAGGTCCCTTAGGGAGCATTCCCTTAACAGCATGCTCGATTACAAATGTAGGGTTCTTCTCAAGCTTCTCCTTAAGAGTAGCTGACTTAAGTCCACCGATGTAATCTGAGTGATGATAATAAATCTTATCGTTAAGCTTATTACCACTTACTTTAATCTTCTCAGCATTGATTACGATTACATAATCACCTGTGTCAATGTGTGGTGTGTAAGTAGGCTTATTCTTTCCTCTTAACACCTTTGCGATTTCTGATGCAAGACGGCCAAGTGTCTGTCCTTCAGCATCAACTACGTACCATTTTCTTTCAATGGTAGATGCGCTAGCCATATAGCTCTTCATCTTTTTGTTCCTCCTTCTTTTAGGCAGCCTCGCGACCACCAAACTCGTCTGCCACACTTGTGACAGAGTAGCCTACTCAGGTGCCCCGCTTGGTTCACCGTTTTCGACTCCATATATAATATTCGCTTGTGACTTTTCTAGCCACAGGAAAATATTTTACTCGATTGATTTACTAATGTCAACAAAAATCGTACTATTTTAGGGATTTTTCAGCCATTTTGCCACGAAACTATATTATTATGACATTTATATCAATTTTCCTCACTATATTTGATGCCAATCATCGTAAGTCCGCAGGCTGGAGCAGTTGGTCCGGCGTCAGATCTGTCACGTGATTCGAGTGCTTTATCGATAGATTCCACGTCTCTTAAACCAGTACCGATTTCAAGAAGTGTTCCTGCGATTATTCTGACCATGTTGTAGAGGAAGCCCGAACCACTGACTCTGATTCTGATCATCCGACCATAGTTCTCTTCTCCACCAGGCGCTGCATATTCTGGCATCTTGTCCACTAGAATATCCACACCGTATATTGTCCGGACCGTCGTCTCTGCCTGTGAGCCCGAGCTGACAAATGCCCCAAAGTCATGTTCTCCGACAAGTGCCTTCGCCGCCTCACGCATTTTCTCAACATCTATTTTTCTATATGAGAAATGACTGAATCTTCCCAAAACAGGATTCGGGAAAATGTCATTCCATATCTTATATTCATAAGTCTTCACGGAATCCACATGCCTTGGATGAAAATCCGCTGTTACCGCTTTAGACTCGATTACTCTGACATCCTCAGGAAGTCTTGTATTAAGTGCATAAGATATCTTCTCCGCAGGAATAGGACTCTCTGTATCAAATATACATACATTTCCAAGCGAATGTACGCCCGCGTCCGTCCTGCTAGCGCCCGTCACCTGAATATCCTCCCCTGTCAGATCACTGATAGCCGCATTTAGCACGCCTTCTACAGTAGTAGCATTTGGCTGTAATTGCCATCCACTATATTCAGTTCCGTCATATGACACTCGGAGCATTACCCTTTGCATTAGGCTTTCCTTCCATTTCTCTTAACTGATGATATAAACTGTCTCTTATCCATCGCCTCGTACTGTCTCTTCGATCTAGCATAAGCATACTTAATATCCGGTATTGCTAGTAGCATTTCCTTACGAAGCTTCTCAAATATCTTACCGCTGAAAGGATCCACTCCTCTCGCGCGCTGAGCCATCCTACCTCTTCTCTTCTCCCTATATATCTTAGGAATGAAATCCAGGATCAGCATTAGCATCCTAGCTGTGCCGCCCCTCAGTCGGAAGCCCTGAGTAAGGCCGTAAAGTATGTCTGACTGCTTCATTCCGATAACAATTAGCAGCGATACTACTGTAAACATTTCCAGCTTCACAGTTATATAGAAGCCTATCTTAAGCGGTAGGAATATCATACATACTATACCGATTACCAGCAGTATTATCATCTGGCCTTTCGCATTACTGATAACCTTCTGCAGATCCTCTCTACAAAGGAAGATGAGAAATGCACCTGTCAGAACAAACAGAGTCATGCCAATCACATCCCATGTAGCTAGAGTCAGGATTAAATAGATAAGCAATATATAAAGTTTTATTCTTGGATCATAAGTCTTAAGTCGACTTATCCTTCTACTGTTATTATGCATTTTCCTTCCCTGCAAAGTCCTCTGATTATATTCTCTATATGTTTCTTCGTCTTGTAGTCAAGTCCTACATAAGGTTCGTCTATTAGTAGGAAGTCCGGATTAAGATCAAGTGCACCAGCTATTGCAACGAGTCTCTGCTCTCCAAAGGATAGGCTAAGTGGAGAACGTCCCCACAAGCTTTCCTTTACTCCAATGAATCTTAGGACTGACTGGGACATTTCCCTGGCTTCTCTTTTCGAGATACCATCACTCATCGGTCCAAACATTACATCATCCAGAACGGTATTTTCTACAAAACCATCCTCCGGATACTGGAATACATATCCCAGCTTACTCGTTTCACCTACAAAGATTTCCCCCTCGTATGGTTTCAGAAGTCCGCCTATTAGCTGCAGGAATGTAGTCTTACCACATCCTGGCGCACCGATTATTCTATAGGCTGAACCCGCCTCGAATCTCTCATTTACGTTATCTATTATCAAACTATTACCATAACCGAAAGATATATTATGTAAACTGATACCACTTTCAGTTTTAGAGTTACCTCCAGATATATACCTTTCAACCTGTATCTTTCGATTAACATCTATATATTCAGCTCTACTACTTCCGGTCTGGGTGCCACGCGAGTCTCCTACATCGAGCGGCATACCATCAACATCTATTTCATAGATCTGTCCATTTACTATTTCATATGCACGGTCAACCTTCTTCAGCACATCACGCATCTTTGTAAATATGATAACGGTCTGACCTCTTTTTCTTGCCCCTGAGATAAGCATGTTTACGTATTTTATCTTATCATCAGTCTTCTGCATGCTGAAGGGTTCGTCAAATACCAGAATATCCTGCTTCATCATAAGAGCTGCAGCAAGGGAAGCTCTCTGAATCTCAGAACCACTAAGGGAACTATATAGTCTAGACTGCTTCTTATATAAGTCTAAATGCTTAAAAAGGTACGAAGCTCTTTTATTAATCTTCTCCTTCTTCATACCCTGATTCTGAGCACCGAAGACCGCATCTCTTCCGACCATCTCAAATACACGACCTGTAGCAGGGTCCTGAAAGGTCATTCCGACCTGTCTTCTAATCTTCTGTATATCAAGCTCAGAGAAAGGATCCATTCCATCTATAATAACCTTACCTATTGCATCTGGCCGTAGGATACCTGTGAGATATTTTGCAAGTGTAGACTTACCGCTACCACTATCTCCAGTTATACCTATGATTGCGCCCTTCTCAATATTCAGGCTGATACTACTGTCCGGTATATATTCCATATTCAGTTGATTAAGTTTAATGTATGGAATCATATCTTTCCTCTGAATAAGATTTATAGAAATAAAAATGGCATCTGCATAAGAGCAGATGCCATCATTAAATCAAAAATTATACAAGCTCAAGTATTACTTCAAGAGCGCCATCGCCCTTACGCTGTGCGATCTTTACTATTCTTGTGTATCCACCCTTACGATCAGCATACTTTACAGCATACTCATCAAAGAGCTTCTCTGTAAGGTCAACCTTACGAGCAGCCTTCTTCTTACCTTCAGCACTCTCAGGAATCTCAGATACAGGATAAAGAACCTTAAGCATCTCTCTACGAGCATGAAGTCTTGAAGGATTATCCTTCTTAACTGTCTTCTCAACTTCGTCATAAACTGTAACCTTCTTACCGTCTACAACTTCCTTAACTCTCTTTCCGTCCTTGTCCTTACGAGCTTCCTTAGCAGTAACTGTGATCTCCTCGTAATTGTCCTTCTCTCTAATAGCAAGTGTGATAAGATGCTCAGCTATTTTTCTAACTTCCTTAGCTCTTGCTTCTGTAGTCTTTATCTTACCGTGAAAGATAAGCTGTGTTACCTGGCTTCTAAGAAGTGCCTTTCTCTGGTCTGCCTTCTTACCTAATTTTCTATACTGTGCCATTTTATATAATCCTCCTTACCTACGGCCTGGCCGTGGTCTTCACTTTGCGTACTTAGTCCGCCGATATCAGCGACTTCCGCTTAAGTGGTAAATGTATTACTCTCCCTCGTTAAGAGAAAGTCCAAGTTCCTTAAGTTTTGCTAATACTTCTTCAAGAGACTTACGACCAAGGTTACGAACCTTCATCATCTCATCAGGAGTCTTACTGCAGAGCTCCTTAACTGTATTGATATTAGCTCTCTTAAGGCAGTTATAAGAACGAACACTGAGCTCAAGCTCATCTATGCTCATATCCTTAGCTGTTGACTCAGGAACCTCTGTCTGCTTCTCTGTGATAATTGTCTTATCCTTAACATTATCAGAAAGATTGATGAACAGGCTAAGATGCTCGCTAAGAACCTTAGCTGCATAGCTAACTGCATCATCTGGAGCAAGAGTTCCATTTGTAAATACATCAAGTGTTAGCTTATCATAATCAGTAATCTGACCAACACGTGTATTCTCTACTGTAAGATTAACTCTCTCTACTGGTGTGTAGATAGAATCTACAGCGATAACATCGATTGATGTCTCATTTTCCTTGTTCTTATCAGCGCTAACATATCCTCTGCCGTTTGTGATGGTAAGCTCCATCTCAAGTCTAGCATCTGGACCGTTAAGGTTAGCAATAACAAGATCAGGATTAAGTATTTCAAGGTCTCCATCTACATGAATATCTGCAGCTGTAACAACCTTATCTCCAGAAGCCTCAATGTATCCAATCTTTGGCTCATCGCTTGATGAGTTATTCTTGATACAAAGCTCTTTGATATTCATTACTATTTCAGTAACATCCTCTTTTACCCCTGGGATTGAACTGAACTCATGAAGTACGCCTTTGATCTTGATGAATGATACTGCTGTTCCTGGAAGTGAAGAAAGCATTACACGACGAAGTGAGTTACCGAGAGTTGTACCATAACCTCTCTCAAGTGGCTCAATGACGAATCTTCCATACTTACCATCTTCAGACATTTCATCTATTACTATTCTTGGCTTTTCAAATTCGAACATTCATAACCTCCAAATATATATGTGCTGTAATAAATAGATCAACTAAAATCTTACTTAGAATACAGCTCGACGATGAGTGTTTCATTTACAGGAACGTCTATCTGCTCTCTAAGAGGTATCTGAACTACCTTACCGCTAAGCTTCTCTGAATCACCTTCAAGCCAAGCTGGTACTGAAATACCCTTATTAGCTTCAACGATATCCTTAAATCTCTGAAGAGACTTGCTCTTCTCCTTGATCTCTATTACATCTTCAGGGCTAACCTTGTATGATGGAATGTTTACTGTCTTACCATTTACAGTTACATGCTTATGAGATACGATCTGTCTAGCCTCACGTCTTGTTCTAGCGAATCCAAGACGGAATACAATGTTGTCAAGTCTGAGCTCAAGTAACTGCATAAGGTTTGTACCTACTAGTCCAGGCATTCTCTCAGCCTTCTCATACATGTTACGGAAAGGCTTCTCCTGTACTCCGTAGATGAACTTTGCCTTCTGCTTCTCACGAAGCTGAAGTCCATATTCACTAACTTTTCTATTTGCTCTTGTGTTCTTTCTATGAGATGTCTTGTTAACTCCGAGATAAGAAGGCTCGAGGTCAAGTGATCTACATCTCTTAAGAACTGGTGTTCTATTAATTGCCATTCTAACTTTACCTCCTTAATTAGACTCTTCTTCTCTTTGGTGGACGACATCCGTTATGTGGAACTGGGGTAACGTCCTTGATGGTTAAAACTTCAAGACCACATGCTGCAAGAGCACGGATAGCAGCCTCACGGCCTGATCCTGGTCCCTTAACCATAACATCAATTTTCTTAAGTCCATAAGGAGCTGCAGCCTTTGCAGCTGTCTCTGCTGCCATCTGAGCAGCATATGGTGTTGACTTCTTAGATCCTCTGAATCCAAGACCACCTGCACTAGCCCATGAGAGAGCATTTCCCTCTGAGTCAGTTAATGTTACGATAGTATTATTAAATGATGACTGAATGTGAGCCTGTCCATGCTCTACATTACGTCTATTACGCTTTTTAGTTACTTTCTTTGTAACCTTATTACTAGCCATAGAGTTTACTCCTCCAAATCAATATATTTACTTCTTCTTGTTTGCAACTGTCTTCTTAGGTCCCTTACGAGTACGAGCATTATTCTTTGTGTTCTGTCCACGTACTGGAAGACCCTTTCTGTGACGAATGCCTCGATAGCAACCTATCTCCTGCAGACGCTTAATGTTAAGCGCTGTCTCACGTCTGAGATCACCTTCGACCATAAGCTCATTGTTTACGTAGTCACTGATCTTTCTTACTTCATCGTCTGTAAGATCCTTAACTCTTGTATCTGGGTTAACACCAGTTGTTTCAAGAATCTTCTGTGAAGTCTTAAGTCCGATACCGTAGATGTATGTAAGACCAACCTCTACACGCTTGTCTCTAGGTAAATCTACTCCTGAAATACGAGCCATTAATTCTACCTCCAAAAATATAAACTGTTATTTATTCAGCCGCTACGGTTTTCTTTCTATATATATAGTAGAAATGCCGTAAGTATTCATCAGCATTAAACGCGCTGATGACCGCGTCCTGTCTGTACCTTCTGGTACAAATTAACCTACCTAAATAAAAGGTAGCAAACGCACAAAGCAAGGACAATACTTCTCTGATGGGCTAAACATCAGATCCATACATCCTTTGTCATATAGTAAATAATTGATTATTATCCTTGACGCTGTTTGTGCTTTGGATTTTCGCAGATTACAAGTATTCTGCCTTTTCTTTTAATGACTTTGCACTTATCGCAAATTGGTTTTACTGATGCGCGAACCTTCATTAAAATACTCTCCTTTCCAAAAAGTGTCCTGCAAATGTCGATTCTAACATTTTTCAGTGCCTAATGCAAGGACTTTCTGAAGTTCTTTAAATAAATACTTCTGGTTACTTCGCTCTCCATGTGATTCTACCCTTTGAAAGGTCATATGGTGACAGTACAACTGTTACCTTATCACCAGGTAGTATCTTGATATAGTTCATACGAAGCTTGCCACTTATATGAGCAAGTATTTCATGACCATTCTCAAGTTCTACTCTGAACATGGCATTTGGAAGTTTCTCTAGTACTACACCTTCGCACTCAATTTCGTCAGCTTTGGACATATGTTCACTCCTTTTTAACTATCCAAGTATTGCTACAATATCAGCAAATACTTTATCAAGATCCTGTGTTCCATCGATGTTCTTAACTATTCCCTTACCATCATAGTAATCGATAAGAGGCTGTGTCTGCTCATGATAAACGCTCAGTCTGTTTAGAACTGTCTCTGGCTTATCATCCTCTCTCTGGATGAGCTCGCTACCACAATTGTCGCATACGCCTTCAGTCTTTGGAGCATTATACTTAATATGATATGTAGCTCCACACTTTACACAAGCACGTCTACCTGACATTCTTGTAACGATGTTCTCATCTGGTACGTCAACGTTGATTGCATAATCAACTGACTCACCTGCCTCTGCAAGAGCTGCATCAAGTGCCTCTGCCTGAGGAATAGTTCTTGGGAATCCATCGAGAACATAACCATTTGCAGCATCGTCCTGATGAATTCTATCAATAACAAGATCAACTACTAATGAATCAGGTACTAACTCACCTGCATCCATGTAACCCTTAGCCTTCTGGCCAAGCTCTGTACCATTCTTGATATTTGCTCTGAAGATATCTCCAGTAGAAATATGTGGAATGTTGTACTTATTGCAAATCATATCTGCCTGAGTACCTTTACCGGCACCAGGAGCACCTAACATAATTATCTTCATACACTTCTCCTTTTCTTACATATCACTTAATGAGTATATAGGGACGTTTCTTATTTACTCATGAGTATATAGGGACGTTTCTTATTTACTCACTACTCATATAAACTACATAAAGTCATCCTAAGTGATAGTGTAGTACCACTCAGAATGACATTATAATTTAGCTTAAGAATCCAGAATAGTTACGAACTATCATCTTAGACTCGATCTGCTTGATTGTCTCAATGATAACACCACAGATGATGATAAGTGATGTACCACCGAAGCTTACGTCAGCGCTGAATCTACCGTTAAAGAATATAGGAATAACGGCAACGATGATAAGTCCAATGGCTCCAATAATTACGATGTAATTAAGTATCTTATTGAGGTAATCCTGTGTAGACTTACCTGGTCTGATACCTGGAATGAAACCACCCTGCTTCTTCAGGTTATTAGCTAATTCCATTGGATTGAATGAAATAGCTGTGTAAAAATATGCAAAGAATACAACCAGAACAATATATAGAACAAGTCCGATATATGCCCATGGGTATCCTGGTCTAAACCAATATGAAGTGTTGAGTCCTTCAAATATCCTAGCTACTACCTGGCTCTTTATATTTACATTAAAAAGATTTGTTACTATTGAAGGTATAGACATCAGTGTTGATGCGAAGATAATTGGCATAACATTTCCTGTATTAACCTTAAGAGGAATATGTGATGAATTACCTCCAACCTGCTTTCTACCCTGTACCTTCTGTGCATATGATACTGGAATCTTTCTAACTGCTTCGTTGAGCAGAATAGTAAGAATAGTTGTGATTACAACTACAGCTATGATAATAACTGATGCAAATATCATATTAACGACTGGCTTACCCTTAACAAACATGTTGTAAAGGTTATAGAAGTCATTAGGCATACGAGATACGATATTGATAAGCAGAATAATTGATACTCCGTTTCCTATACCCTTCTCAGTGATTCTTTCACCCAGCCACATAACAAATGTACTACCAGCTGTAAGTGTTATAACTATAGTAGCTACTGTCAGGAAATCGAATTTATTCAGAAGTCCTGCACGACCAAAACCGATTGAAAGTCCAAGAGACTCGATGATAGCAAGTGCTACCGAAACGATTCTGGTGATTGCTGTCATTCTCTTACGTCCTTCATTTCCATCCTTCTGCATTTCTTCAAGTGCTGGAATAGCAATTGTAAGAAGCTGAATGATAATAGATGAAGTAATGTATGGTGTAACAGACAATGCAAATATAGTCATACGCTGGAATGAACCACCCGTAAATGAATCCAGGAGCGAGTTTGCACCCGCGCCTAGATTATTTGCAAAAAAGTTACTAAGCTTGTCAACATTAACACCTGGAGTAGGGATAGCTGAACCAAGCCTAACTACTACTAAGATGCAAAATGTAAATATAAGACCATTTCTAATCTCTTTAATTTTTAGTGCATCTCTAATGGTTTTAAGCATATCAAACTACCTCTAATTTTCTTTAGCCTGCTCTAGCTTTCCGCCAGCAGCTTCGATCTTCTCGATAGCTGACTTACTAGCAGCGTCAACAGAAACTGTAAGCTTCTTAGTAAGCTCTCCATTTCCTAATATCTTAACTCCATCTCTAGGATTCTTAACAAGTCCGATCTCCTTAAGAGATTCAACTGTTACTGTAGCACCATCTTCAAATCTGTTAAGATCTGATACGTTGATGCTGATGATATTCTTAGTATTTCTGCACTTAAAGCCTCTCTTAGGTATACGTCTGAAGAGTGGCATCTGACCTCCTTCGAAGCCAGGTCTTGGAGCTCCAGAACGTGCCTTCTGACCCTTATGTCCCTTACCAGCTGTCTTTCCATTTCCTGATCCGTGACCACGTCCACGTCTGAAGTCATCACGAGTTACTGCGCCTTCATTAGGTGCAAGATTTGATAAATCCATCCTCTTCGACCTCCTTATTCTTCAACCTTAAGTAAATACTCAACCTGCTTAATCATTCCCTGAGTTGCTGCGTTGTTAGGAAGCTCAACTGTCTTGCCAACCTTCTTAAGTCCAAGTGCCTCAACTGTCTTTCTATGCTTAGGAATGCGTCCGATTGTTGATTTTACAAGTGTTACCTTAATTGTATCTGCCATTTTTCTCTACCTCCTAGTTAAGAATCTCAGCAACTGACTTACCACGAAGTCTTGCGATATCTTCTGGATCCTGAATGGCCTTAAGTCCCTCGATAGTAGCAAGAACTACGTTCTGCTTATTGTTTGAACCAAGTGACTTAGTACGTATATTTCTGTATCCTGCGAGATCAAGCACGCTACGTGCAGGACCACCAGCGATGATACCTGTACCTTCTGGAGCTGACTTCAGAAGAACCTTAGCGCTTCCGAACTCACCTGTATATCCATAAGGTATACTTCCATTCTCATTGATTGGAACTGTTACTAACTTCTTTATAGCATCCTCTTTAGCCTTTCTAATAGCCTCAGGGATTTCTGCTGCTTTACCGATACCAGCACCTACGTGACCATTACGATCACCAACTACGATAAGTGCAGAGAATCTCATGTTACGTCCACCCTTAACAACCTTGGTGACACGCTTGATTGCAACTACATTATCAAATAGTTCCATCTGGCTTACATCTAACTTTGTATGTCTCATTTACACTTCCTCCTTATTAGAATACCAGGCCAGCTTCTCTAGCTGCCTCAGCAAGTGCTTTAACCTTACCTGTATAGATAAAGCCACCTCTGTCAAATACTACCTCTTTGATGTTTGCTGCAATTGCTCTCTCTGCAATAACCTTGCCTACATATGCTGCTGCTTCAACATTGTTTGTCTTCTCAAGTTCGGAAGCTATTTTCTTTTCATTAGTAGAAGCTGAAACAATCGTCTTACCAACTGTATCGTCGATAATTTGAGCGTATACATGATTATTACTTCTGTACACTGCAAGTCTTGGTCTCTCAGTAGTACCACTGAAACGATTGCGTATCTTTAAATGCTTCTTCTGACGAATAACATTTCTTGATTCCTTATTAATCATATCTTACTCTCTCCTTATCTTACTTCTTACCGGCCTTACCGACCTTACGTCTGATAACTTCATAATCATACTTGATACCCTTGCCCTTATATGGCTCTGGAGCTCTTGTAGAACGGATCTCTGCAGCATACTGTCCTACCTTCTCCTTATCGATACCAGATACGATAATCTTGTTCTCTTCTACCTTTGTCTCAAGACCTTCCGGATCTTCCATCTCTACTGGATGTGAATATCCAAGGTTAAGTACGAGCTTCTTACCCTGCTTTGCAGCTCTGTAACCAACTCCGTTAACCTCAAGTGTTTTTGTATAACCTTCTGTAACACCAATGATCATGTTGTTAAGAAGTGTTCTTGTAAGCCCGTGAAGAGCTCTGTTTCTCTTTAAGTCATTAGGTCTAGATACTGTGATTACATCACCATCCATCTTGATCTCCATCTCTGGAGCAAGCTGACGTGAAAGCTCACCCTTTGGACCCTTGACAGTCACCTTATTATTTTCTGCTATATCTACTGTAACACCAGCAGGTACAGCGATAGGCATTTTACCGATACGTGACATTTCGCCTTTCCTCCTTAATTTTTTAATGGGGCTGTTTTTATAACTAACCCAGTTTACGGCGCCTGCCCTGGGCTCGACTGAAACACAGCCAACTCGATTCCTTCTGAATCGAGCCCTGGGGCACGCAGGTGCCCACAAGGCACTGCGCCTAACTACGGAAAAAATCAGAGATTTTTTCCTATCGTGCTCTACCATATAAAAGCGAGCACTTCACCACCAACATTCTCCTTACGAGCTTCTTTGTCTGTAAGGACACCCTTGTTAGTAGAGATGATAGCTGTTCCCATTCCTCCAAGAACCTTTGGAAGATTCTCTGTATCTGCATATACTCTAAGTCCTGGCTTAGATATTCTCTTGAGACCCTTGATAACCTTCTCATTCTTATCCTTACCATACTTAAGTGTAATTCTGATTACATCGAAGTTTCCTTCTTTTACAGTTTCAACGGCACTAATGTATCCTTCGTCAAGAAGAATCTTAGCAATCGCCTGCTTCATCTTAGATGCAGGTATATCTACTGTATCATGCTTCGCAGTATTTGCATTACGAATTCTTGTAAGCATATCTGCAATTGGATCGCTTGTTGCCATTTTTTGTTCCTCCATTTAATAATCGTAAAACAGTTTATATTGATTTTACCAAGATGATTTCTTTACTCCTGGAATATCACCATTGTAAGCAAGTTCTCTGAAACATACTCTGCATATACCATATTTTCTAAGATATGCATGTGGTCTACCACAGATCTTGCAACGTGAATATTCTCTAGTAGAGAACTTCTGCTTTCTCTGCTGCTTTACTTTCATAGCTGTCTTAGCCATAGTTTCTTCCTCCTTACCTCTTGAATGGCATACCGAAGAGTCTGAGAAGCTCTCTTGCCTCTTCATCTGTCTTAGCTGTAGTTACAAAAATGATGTCCATTCCTCTAACCTTGTCTACCTTATCGTACTCAATCTCAGGGAAGATGATCTGCTCCTTGATACCAAGTGCATAGTTTCCTCTTCCGTCAAATGATTCAGCACTAACACCACGGAAGTCACGTACACGTGGAAGAGCAAGGTTTACAAGTCTGTCTGCAAACTCATACATTCTCTCGCCACGAAGTGTAACCTTACATCCGATTGGCATGCCTTCACGAAGCTTGAAGTTAGCTACTGATTTCTTAGCTCTTGTTATAACAGGCTTCTGACCTGAAATGGTTGTCAGATCCTTAACAGCTGACTCAAGAATTTTGCTATTTTCCTTAGCCTCACCAACACCCATGTTGATGACGATCTTCTCTAATCTTGGAACCTGCATAACATTCTTGTAGCCGAATTTCTCTGTCATTGCTGCTTTGATTTCACTCTCGTATGTATCTCTTAATCTACTCAATGTATTTTCCTCCTTCCAAGATTAATCTATTGTCTCGAGCTTGCCGTCTACTTTAGCTACTCTCTTCTTATCCTTACCTTCGCCCTGGAAACCAACTCTTACAGTCTTTCCTTTGTAAAGGTACATAACATTTGATATATCGATTGGTGCTTCCTTCTCGATGATACCGCCGTTCTGATTCTGATAGCTTGGCTTGCTGTGCTTGAATACCATGTTAACGCCCTCAACGAGAACCTTACCATTCTTTACATCAACACTCAGAACTTTGCCTTCCTTATCCTTATCCTTACCAGCGATAACTCTTACAAGGTCACCCTTCTTAATCTTTGATGTTGCCACGATGCTACCTCCTTAAAGTACCTCAGGTGCAAGTGAGATAATCTTCATGAACTTCTTATCTCTAAGCTCTCTTGCAACTGGTCCGAAAATACGTGTTCCTCTTGGATTATTATCATCCTTGATAATAACTGCAGCGTTCTCGTCAAATCTGATGTAGCTTCCGTCCTTACGGTGTGAACCGTGCTTTGTACGAACTACAACAGCCTTAACAACATCGCCCTTCTTAACAGTACCACCTGGTGTAGCTTCCTTAACAGATGCTACGATGATATCACCGATATTTGCATATCTTCTGGTTGATCCGCCAAGTACTCTGATGCAAAGGAGTTCCTTAGCACCTGTGTTGTCGGCAACCTTAAGTCTTGATTCCTGCTGTATCATAGTTACTCGACCTCCTTACTTAGCTCTCTCAATTATTTCAACAAGTCTCCATCTCTTATCCTTTGAGAGTGGTCTTGTTTCCATTACTCTAACTCTATCGCCCTTCTTGCACTCGTTGTTCTCATCGTGTGCCTTGAGCTTATATGTTCTCTTTACGATCTTGCCATAAAGTGGATGCTTAACATTGTCGATAATTGAAACAACAATAGTTTTATCCATCTTGTCGCTTGTAACAAGACCAACACGTGTTTTACGTAAATTTCTTTCCATTGTTTATCTCCTTTCCGACACTTAAGCATTTGCCTTTTCAGCTATAACAGTCTGAATACGTGCAATGTTTCTTCTAACCTCTTTAATTCTGCTTGTGTTCTCCAGCTGATTTGTTGCATTCTGGAACTTGAGGTTGAATAGCTCTTTCTTAGCATCTACAAGGTCAAGATTTAACTCGTCAACTGACTTTGTCTTTAACTCTTCTACGAATTCCTTAGTTTTCACTATTCGTTACCTCCTTCCAGATCAGCCTTTGAAACGATCTTACACTTAATTGGAAGCTTGTGTGATGCAAGTCTAAGAGCTTCTCTAGCCTTCTCTTCTGGCACACCAGCTACCTCGAATAATACTCTACCTGGCTTAACAACTGCTACCCAGTATTCTACAGCACCCTTTCCGGATCCCATACGAACACCGATAGGCTTAGATGTTACAGGCTTGTCTGGGAACATATCTATCCAAACTTTACCTTCACGTCTAAGGTGACGTGTGATAGCAACTCTGGCAGCTTCTATCTGATTTGATTTGATCCAGGCTGGCTCCATAGCCACGATACCGTACTCACCACGGATAATCTTGTTACCTCTGGTAGCCTTACCCTTCATAGAACCACGCTGCTGCTTACGATATTTAACTCTTTTTGGCATTAACATGATTAATTCGCTCCTTCCTTCTTATTCTTAGTTGGAAGTACTTCACCATGGTAAATCCAAGTCTTAACTCCTACCTTACCGTAGGTTGTGTCAGCCTCAGCAAAACCATAGTCGATGTCGGCACGAAGAGTCTGAAGAGGAATTGTTCCCTCACTGTATGACTCTGTTCTAGCCATATCTGCACCACCAAGACGTCCTGATACACTAGTCTTGATTCCAAGAACTCCGCCCTTCATAGCTCTACCCATGCAAGACTTCATAGCTCTACGGAATGAAATACGATCCTCGAGCTGCTTAGCAATGTTCTCAGCTACGAGCTGTGCATCTATATCTGGTTTCTTAATTTCTTTTACGTCGATGAGAAGCTTCTTCTTTGTAAGCTTCTGCACATCAGCTTTAAGCTTCTCGATCTCAGCTCCGCCCTTACCGATTACGATACCAGGCTTAGCTGTCCAAAGACTTATCTTAACTCTATCTCTTGTTCTCTCGATATTGATCTTAGAGATGTTAGCATCGTAAAGTCTTTTCTTGAGATATTTTCTAATGTTGTAATCTTCAACAAGGTTGTTTGAGAATTCATCATTCTTTGTATCTGCATACCAGTTAGAATTCCAATCCTTGATGACACCAACTCTTAAACCATGTGGATTAACTTTCTGTCCCATGCTTATCCTCCTATCTTTCGTCAAGCACAACTGTTATGTGGCTTGTTCTCTTCTCGATTCTATATGCTCTACCCTGAGCTCTTGGATGAATTCTCTTCATTGTAGGTCCTTTGTTAGCAAAGCACTCTGCAACATAGAGGTTCTCAGCCTTGAGACCATTGTTATTCTCCGCATTAGCTACAGCTGACTGAAGTAGCTTGTAAACTATCTTAGAACCTTTACGATTGTTATACTGTAGGATAGCAAGAGCTTCGTTGACATCCTTGCCTCTTATGGCATCTAGTACGAAACATGCCTTTGTTACAGAAACCCTAGCGTAAGAAATCTTAGCTGAAGGTCTTGTATCTTTATTTTCATTTCTCTCTCTCTTAATTTGAGATCTATGCCCTTTTGCCATTTTCTACTCCTCCTTATCTACCCTTCTTCTCGTCCTTGCCGTGTCCCTTGTAAGTTCTTGTTGCAACGAACTCGCCAAGCTTGTGACCAACCATATCCTCTGTTACATATACAGGAATATGTGTTCTACCATTATGAACTGCAATTGTATGTCCAACAAATGAAGGGAAGATAGTTGAACGTCTTGACCAAGTCTTAACAACTTCTTTAGCGTCATTCTTGTTCATCTCATCGATCTTCTTGAGTAAACTCGCATCTGCAAATGGGCCTTTCTTTAATGAACGTGCCATTTAATTAGTCCTCCTTACTTAACATTCTTACCAGATCTGTTTCTGATAATCATCTTATTAGACTTATTCTTCTTCTTCCTTGTCTTAAGACCAAGTGCTGGCTTACCCCAAGGAGTTGAAGGACCAGGTCTACCGATTGGTGCTCTACCTTCACCACCACCGTGTGGGTGATCGTTAGGGTTCATAACAGATCCACGAACTGTAGGACGAACGCCCATGTGACGCTTACGACCAGCCTTACCGATATTTACAAGGCTGTGCTCTCCATTTCCTACACTACCTATAGTTGCTCTTGACTGGATAGGTACATATCTCATCTCTCCTGATGGAAGACGAAGTGTTGCGTACTTTCCTTCCTTAGCCATAAGCTGTGCTGAGTTACCAGCTGAACGAACGAGCTGTCCACCCTTACCAGGCACAAGCTCAATGTTATGAATCTCTGTACCTACTGGGATATTTGCAAGTGGAAGGCAGTTACCAACCTTAACCTCTGCATCTGCTCCGTTCATAAGTGTATCTCCAACCTTAAGTCCTGCTGGAGCTAAAATGTATGACTTAGCGCCATCTGCATAAACGATAAGAGCTATATTAGCTGTTCTGTTTGGATCGTACTCTATAGTAACAACCTTTGCAGGGATACCATCCTTATTACGCTTAAAGTCTACTAATCTATATTTCTGTCTATTACCACCGCCGTGATGTCTAACAGTAATCTTACCCTGATTGTTACGACCTGCTGTCTTATTCTTTGATACAAGAAGTGACTTCTCAGGCTTATCAGTTGTGATTACGTCAAAATCAAGACCGGTCATATTCCTTCTGGAAGGTGTATATGGATTATATACTTTGATTCCCATCTTGTTTCTCCTTTCAAACTATCTTACAGTCCCTCAAAAAGCTGAATGTCTGCGCTGTCAGCTGTAAGCTGAACATATGCCTTCTTGCTCTTTGATGTCTTACCAAATGTCATTCCACGTCTCTTTGTCTTGCCATCCTGGTTCATTGTGTTAACCTTAGCAACCTTAACGCCGTCGAACATTTTCTCAACAGCTTCCTTGATCTGTGACTTGTTAGCATCTGGATGAACGAGGAATGTATACTTCTTCTCTGCCATTGTGTTCATACTCTTCTCTGTAAGAACCGGCTTTAAAATAACGTCATAATACTTAAGATCTGCCATTATGCATATACCTCCTCTAAAGCTTTAACTGCATCCTTTGTCATTACAAGGCTGTCATGCTTAAGAATGTCATAAACATTGATAGCTGTTCTAGCCTCTGTATCAACATCAGGAATATTTCTAGCTGAAAGAACTACATTTTCATTCTCTCCCTCTAGTACTACGAGAGCCTTGCTAGCCTTGATGTTCTCAAGAACCTTTACAAACTCCTTAGTCTTTGGTGCATCAAATGCCAGGCTATCAACTACGATGAGTTTCTCATCCTGAAGCTTTGATGTAAGAGCAGAGAAAAGTGCAAGTCTGCTTTCTTTCTTGTTTATCTTCTTTGAATAATCTCTTGGCTTTGGTGCAAATACAACACCACCGCCTGTCCACTGTGGAGCTCTGATAGAACCCTGTCTAGCATGACCAGTTCCCTTCTGTCTCCAAGGCTTTCTACCACCACCACGTACTTCAGAACGTGTAAGAGCACTCTGTGTACCCTGGCGCTTGTTAGCAAGCTGTGCAACAACTGCCTTGTGAACAATTCCTTCATTTATCTCTACACCGAAAATCTTGTCGCTAAGCTCTAGCTTCTCAACTTCTTTTCCGTCAGTGTTTACTACAGATATTGTTGCCATTTCTTAATCCTCCTTCCGTAAGTCTTATGCTCCAGCCTTAACTGACTCTGTAATTACAACAAGTGACTTCTTAGGTCCTGGAACAGCGCCTCTTACGAGAATTATGTTATTCTCGGCATCTATCTTAACAACCTCAAGGTTCTGAATAGTTACCTGTTCAGCTCCCATGTGTCCCGGCATCTTCTTGCCCTTCATTACCTTACTAGGATCAGAAGCAGCACCGTTTGAACCAGCATGACGATGGTACTTAGAACCATGTCCTGAAGGACCAGACTTAAGACCGTGTCTCTTGATACCACCAGCGTATCCCTTACCCTTTGACTTAGCAGTTACATCAACCTTATCACCTTCTTCGAAGATGTCAGCCTTAATAACTGTTTCGCCTGCTACGTAGTCTGCACAGTTTTCAAACTTGAACTCTTTGATGAATCTCTTAGGTTCAACGCCTGCCTTCTTAGCATGTCCAACTTCTGCCTTTGTAGCTCCGTGTGGGTTATGAACTACCTTCTTACCGGAACCATCCTTTGTTATTATCTTCTCTTTGATTTCTCCGAAGCCAACCTGTACTGCTTCGTAGCCATCGTTCTCAACTGTCTTAACCTGTAATACTTCACAAGGTCCTGCAGCAAGAACTGTTACTGGAATGAGCTGTCCGTTTTCGCTCCAGATCTGAGTCATTCCAACTTTTTCTGCAAGTATTGCTTTCTTCATTTCTGAATTTCCTCCTAATTTGATTTACAGCGGATTTCTTACTATATAGTAGAAATCATTCTAAATTATTTACAGCGGACCAAACTCAGGTGGTCTTACTAAATACGCTACATTATTATGTGCAGGAATTTTGTTAATGTAGTCAATTAGGTACTGTATTATAATTTTTCCTCTTTATTTCATACGCATGTCAACGTATACACCAGCTGAAATGTCGATCTTACGAAGAACATCAACTGTCTTCTGATTAGGTGCGATAACGTCGATCAGTCTCTTATGAGTTCTCTGCTCGAACTGCTCTCTACTATCCTTATACTTATGTACAGCTCTAAGAATAGTAACCTTCTCAATTTTTGTAGGCATTGGAATAGGACCGCTTACCTGTGCTCCTGAATTCTTAACAGCTTCTACAATTTCCTTAGCTGCCTGATCGATTAACTCATGATCATATGCCTTTAATGTGATTCTCATTTTCTGATTAGCCATAAAAAAAGCCGCCTCCTTCTAACATTTTTGAAATGCCGAACAAGTGGTGACTGTACAACTTTCCCGGGTGTGTCGCGCTTCTCCCTTAAAAAAAGAGATAGAACGGAGGGACATCCGTCATCTCTGACCCGTGTCAGATGGTTATAGTACAGTGACTTGTCGCCAGATTCTTTGATCTTGACATTCGCTCCACGATATTACCTGCTCCTGCAGCAGCAACTACCGCTTCATAGCTATCAATGTCACAGCAAGAGATATACTAACACAACTAAACACGTAATGCAAGCACTTTTTTTTAATGAGTCTATAGGGACGGTGAGTATATAGGGACGGTTCTCTTTTACTCACTTAATGAGTATATGGGGACGGTTCTTATTTACTCAAAAGTGAGTAAAAGAGAACCGTCCCTATATACTCATATACTCACCTATACACTCATGAGATTACACGGTTGCGGCCGGTTTCTTTTGCAGTGTAGAGATGTTCATCAGCCTTGCTGATGTTATCTTCTATAGAAAGCTCTGGATCGAACTGTCTGCAACCAAAGCTCATGGTTACGTTCAGAGTGTTGCCTTCCGCCTCTATTTCTGTATTCATGATCTTTTCACGGATCTTCTCTGCTTTTGCAACGCTTCCCTCGAGGCTGGTGTCTGGCATCATCATGATGAACTCCTCGCCGCCCCATCTATAAACTGCCTCGGCTTTACCACAAGCTCCTTCTAATATA
>CACYQC010000009.1 GCA_902776395.1 uncultured Lachnospiraceae bacterium | reverse complement strand
TATAAGAATGTAGCAGATAATGCTATATATCAGAATCCAAACTGCCATTAATATATGGGAAAACCTATTTTCTTTTCTATAAATAAAGAAGAAGCCGAAGTACATAGCTATGATAGCATAGACAAACCAAGAATAAGGATTTATTGGCAGATAAACCGAACCATATAGATGTCTAACAATTAGATATATGATATTAGTAATCACGAAGATCATAAGAATCCTATTGGTTCTTCTTACAAGAAATCCCTTGAAGTAGTCTTCGTCCTCTTTCATTCTTTTCCTTAGTCCATAACCAGAGCAAAAGAAGAAGAACGATACCAAGAGATATCCTATAGGCACAAAAGGCTCCAGCCCGTGCTGTCTTACACTGGCAGGAACCCAAGAAGCTGACACCTTCTGTCCAAGATGGTGCATCATAATAAGAATGGCGAATAAGCCAAGTATGTTTTTTGATCTTGCTTTACTCATATAACCCCCTAAAGCATTTACTACTATTAACCTTTAACCTTTTATAAACCTTTTATTATATCTTCGAGCTTACTCTTTTCATTTAGAGATGGCTCTTCAAGTACTCTTTCAAGAAGATAGGAAAGCGTTTCTCCAACCTTCGGCCCCTTTGGAATACCCAAATCCATTATATCCTTTCCATTAACGGCTAGGTCTTTTATAGATAGAGCATTTCCTTCTTCCATTATTTCGTCATGGAACTTTATGATATTACTCAGAACTTCCTCACGTTCCGCCAGGCGGTAATCGCTCTGCCCCTTCATATCCGCTCTTTTGATATCTAAATACTCACCAAAATACTGCTCCCCCATTGAGCTAAGCATCTTTCGAACGGACTTCTTTGTTATAACTCCTGAGATACCATAATCATGCCATCTAACAATCTTCTTAACATCACGGATAGTATCATTGTCCATCCGGAGTCTCTTCAGAATCTTAGAGGACATTTCCTCACTTACCATTGCATGACCCTTGAAATGATCCACGCCCTTATCATCGGTTGTTTTACACTGTGGCTTACCTATATCGTGAAGGAGTGCCGCATAGCGCATGACCTTGGTAGGTGGAACATTTTTAATCACTTCAACAGTATGTCTTCCTACGTCGTACATATGATAAGGCGAGTTCTGTTCTGTCTCCATCATCTTATCAAATTCAGGAAGTATGATACTGGTTATTCCCAGCTCATACATATCCACTACCTTTTCTGGATGGTCTGAGATAAGTAGTTTAGTGAGTTCTGTTTCAATTCTCTCCGCGCTCACCTGAGAAAGCTCTGGCGCATGCTTAGCAGCTGCCTCTCTCGTAGCTGAGTCCACGCTGAACCCAAGCTGAGCTGCGAAACGAACGGCTCTCATGATTCTAAGAGCATCCTCATCAAACCTGTCATCAGGATTTCCGACACATCTGATCACACCTTCTTCCAGATCCTGAATTCCACCATACAGATCCACTATTCCAGTTTCATCATTATAGGCCATAGCATTAATAGTGAAATCTCGTCTCAGCAGATCCTCAGATAGTTCCCTAGTAAAGGTCACTTCGTCAGGTCTTCTATGATCAGTATATTCTCCATCTATTCTATAGGTCGTAACCTCGTAGCCCTGATCCTTTATGAGTACCGTTACAGTTCCGTGCTGAAGTCCCGTATCAACCGTACGACGGAAAATGTCTTTTACCTCAAAAGGAGTAGCGGATGTAGTAATGTCCCAGTCATTAGGTGTTCTTCCTAGTATACTGTCTCTTACACATCCACCAACCGCATAGGCCTCGAAGCCTTTCTTATTCAGTTCTCCTATTATAAACCTCACGTCCTGAGGCATTTCAATCATCATTATTTATTCTGACCCCAATAATTGCTCTTAGGTACTTCCTTTTCAATTCTTTGTATCACTATTCCACCAAGAATGTATCCTAGAATTTTCTCTACATTCTCTTTATTCTTGCCCATGTCAAATAACTGTGTAGGCATAGCACATTCTGACTTAATTTCAACCATAGTCTGCTGCTCATTATATGGGAACATATGAAGATCTATCTTTTCTCCCCAAGAAGCAAAGTTTATAGATGCAGACATATGGAAGTTTACTCCTCCTCTTCCATCTGCTAACTCACTTACAATTGTAAATCCCTGTATCGCTCTAGCCCTTTGTACAAGTGTCATGAGCTGTGCTGTGGCAAGTACGGTGTCCGTATATTTAGCTGCCATATCATCCTCCAAATATCATAAAAAATATCAGCACTATTCTAACACAAAATTACTCATTTGTTATAATAATCTTTCCATCAACTATATCAATCTTAACACGGTTGCTATCTATTCCTGCCGCCTCTCTCATTTCTGCAGATAGTCTAACTCGGCCTGCCTTATCCAGAATAGAGAACTCCTCATGAGAATCATCGTTTGAAGAAGCAACTCCAGTTCCTGCCGTCGCATTATATTCTGGCTCTTCATTTGCGCCCTCCTTGAGCAGAGCCTCGCCAGCCTCTATCTTCTTCTTATACTCTTCCTTGAGGATACGCTCCGAACTAATCTTTCCATCTGAAATCATAACTACTCTATCAACTCGGTCCGCCAGGCTTATGTCATGAGTAACTATGATAATAGTAACCCCTAGAGTTCTATTGATTTCACGGAAGAGGTCCTGAAGCATGATGGAAGTCTTTCTATCTACCGCTCCAGTAGGCTCATCCATAAGCAGAAGCTCTGGTTCATTGACAAGCGCTGTTGCTATAGCAACTCTCTGCTGCTCACCACCCGATAGCTGAGTAGGGAAATTCTTTTCCTTATGCGCTAGGCCCACCGCCTCGAGCATTTTCATTGCTCTTTCATGCTTTTCCTTCTTACTCATATCCGAGAATAGTAGCGGCATCTCAACATTTTCAACAACCGTCAGATAATTCAGAAGGTTATCTGCATTCTTCTGCCACACAAAACCGATGTGATCATTTCTAAACTTGGCCAGCTCCTTCTCACTAAGCTCCGCAATATTAACTCCGTCATAGTGGACTTACCACTTCCTGATTTACCAATAATGGCAGTGAGCTCTCCACGTTGAATCTCGAGATCTAGTCCCTGAAGCGCCATAACCTCTATACCTTCTGATTTGAAGATACGAACCAGGCTGTCACATTTGATATAAGGGACAGATTCAGCCCTTTCATCTTCGTGAGAACTAGCATCTGACTCTACTCCTGCATCTATCTTCTCCTCAACACTCGGCTCTTCTTTAGTTTTCTTCTTAAATATACTCATAGTTTTCCTTTTATAATTGAATCAATTTATCCACCAGGTCTGAGAGTCGGATATCATGTGTTGTCATGATAACCGTTAAGTTCTCAGTTCTGGTCATATTCTTGAAAAGATCTGCTATATATATACCCGTCGTTGTATCCAACGCTCCTGTTGGCTCGTCTGCGAAGAGTATATCCGGCTTATGAGCCATAGCTCTGGCTATTGCTATACGCTGTCTCTCACCACCTGAAAGCTCCGCAGGGAAATGCTTTGCTCTATCCGCGAGTCCAACCTTCTCCAGAACCTCCTGGATTCTCTCATCACGGTTTCCCTCGTATCCAGCAGTACGTAGACCAAAATCTATATTCTCGTAGGCCGTCATTACTGGTATAAGTGCTACGGACTGGAAGACGAAACCTATTTTATATCTTCTCAGATTCTCTTTATCCTTTACGCTCATATGTGAAAAGCTTCTTGTATTACCGTCTCCAGGATCATATATGATATCCCCGGAAGTCACGTCATCAAGAGTACTGAGAATATTCATAAAGGTGGTCTTACCCGAACCAGAGCGACCCATCAGCATGATTAGCTTATCCTTAGGGAAATCATAATTAACGTGATCGAGTACAGTAAGTGTCTCGCCACTTCCCAGAGGATATGCCTTTACGACATCTCTTGCTGTAAGTATGTTTTGAACATTTTCTTCCATAGACTTTCCTTCAATATATCCTTAATCGTCTCCTAGCTTGAGGGCTTCTGTGATATTGAGACCTCGAACTATTCTTCTAATCCAGAAGACACAAACAAGTATTACTATCAGCAGCGCCGCTGCAAGCTTTATCAAATCTCCACCATAGGAGCTGGTAAATACATCTATATTATGCCTCTCCGGTAGATATACTGCCGCGAAGATTTTAACAAAAAACTTCGAGGCAAGCATTCCCGCTACTATTCCTGCAAATATTGACATGAGCGACATGAATATCTGTTCCATTCCCAGCATATTATTAATCTCGCCCTTGCTTATACCCATAGCTCTATATATACCAAACAGGAGCTCTCGGTCCCTGATAGAGGTTATCCAATAAATCATATATCCTATGATACAAAGTATCAGAGCTATAAGGAAATCCGCTGTGAAGAGACCATTTGTAATCTGCAAAATAGCTGACGCCTTTGCCTCTTTTACTTCATCTCTCCAAGATATAACTTCGTCCAGATATCTACTCTTCTTTGGAAAGGCCTCCTTCACCTTCTCGTTAACTATATCCGCTTCTCTGCCATCTCCTTTTATACCATCCTCTGCTTTTCCCCATACCTCATAAGGAAGCACTCCAAAATGGCTGATTGCATTTCCATAGTTAACTACAGCTAGGTAGTTTTCCTTTTCTGATATCTTAAACTTGCCATCAACATTATTATATTCATATTTGTATTTATTATATCCCGGCCATGAATCAACAATAGCCACGATCTTATAATCCGTATGTGCATAAGAACTCGTAAGACCTGTCTGTTTTGGAGGATACATATCACAGTTCAGGCTGTCTCCCACCTTCAGATCAAAGAGACTCGCAAGATTCTCGGATATTATCACTCCATCTACTTCCGCCGCAAGATTATTGAGATAGTTAAACCAATGCTCCTCTGTTAGACCCTCTCTCAGAAAGGCCGTCTCGCCGAATTCCTTTGTATGAATAGCCATAAATGTAACATCCGGAGTTTCCTTGCCCTTCACCTTAAGAGTTGCTCTATCTGAAACAAGCACTTTAGTAATTGAAGAGAAGGTTCCATCCTTCACCAGACTCTCATATGGATTGTAATCCGGCTCATTAAACTTCCATCTTCTATCTTCTGGAGGTCCTACGATTACCGCATTCCAATGCTCCTTTATCCTTATATCTGCTCCTACGCTATACCTAATTCGCTCTTCTTTATTCTTATTAATGGTTCTCGCCATATTCGCATTGAAGAGGCTCATAGCAACCGTCATAACTAGGAATATCGATATTATACTGGAGGCCTTTCTGGTACGCAGGATCTGAAGTATTCCTGCATAAGTAACCGGCTTAAACCTCTTAGCTCCCAGCTTGTAATAAAGCTTTACAAGATAGAAAATCAGTCTCAGCATAAGCATTCCACAAGCGAACAGGAAAAGAGACGAGTTAATGAATATAATTGGATCTATTCCATCTCCATTTAAAACTCCCTTTGACAAAGTCTCAACCTGCTTGTTGTAGTTATACATAAGATAAACAGATATAGCGAGTAGAATTATATCTATAAAATATTTCTCCCACGATGGAGCAAGAGAATTCTTTCTTCTATTTTTCTTTTTCTTAAAGTATACGAATACCGGGATCAGCATAACTATCACAGCTAGAAGAGCCGCCACAAGGGCAGACAGCAGCATAGATATACTAAAACGATAGTCCCTTACACTTATTCCATTACCACTCAGACTAAAGCCCATAAAGTCGGTAACACTAGCGACAACCTTACCAAAAAGGAAGCCCAGACCTAAGCCTAACGGTATGCTTATACCCGCTAGCAGGAAGGACTGAATAACATAGAGTCCAATAAGTCTAGCCTTACTCAAGCCTCTATTCTTAAGTGTAGTCAGCTCACCATCTTCTGAATCAATTATTCTAAATGCAATCATTCCAATAAATATGAGAACAAGCACAATAAGAGGAAGCACAATTACATATAGCATTTGCTCTACAGACTTACTATCCTTACGGTATTCATCAACGATAGGTGTTGTATTCTCAATTAAAGTCTCATCCTTGGCTTTAAACTGCTCTAAGACATTATCTATCTCATATATTCTACCAGGAGTGACATATCTATAATCAAAGGACATATATGAATTATAGTAAATATCCTTTGGGTACTTCTTAGCTATAGTCTCAAAATCATCCTTAGCTATAAAAGCTCCGTAGCCCATATCCAAAAGGGAAGTTTGCCAGAAATAGTCATTCTTAGTCTCAGAAATAATACCACTTACATATAAGGTCAGCAGATTATCCTCCGATTCAGTCTGTCCATATACCAGCTTATTACTTGTGATTAAAGTTCCTGGAACAAGGCTGAGACTATCCGCTGTATATTGACTTATTAGGCAAGGAATTGCCCCCTCTGGAATATCAGTTCCCTCCGGTAGATACTCTGAAACATCTTCATATAAGTCTACCCCAGACACGATATCATAATGCTCTGAAAGCTCTTTACCGGACTTACCTAAGCCTTCTTCCATGTAGCATAGATCTAAATGTCCATTTTTGTTATATAAAGGATAATCAACGGATATATTTTCATAACTAACTATCCTTTGTGATCCAACTATTGGTAGCTGCATATATTTATCCCAGCTAGCTTCATATGCCTGGATATCTTTATCTATTACATCAACTGCTCTTTCTGTTTCTGATAACTCCTCAAAAACTGAAGCTCTTAGAATACCCTTACGACTAAGTGTCATAGGGAACTGATGAGTCTTCTCGTTTTGACTAACAAAACCACGCTGAATAAGCTTCGAGCGGGATCCATCTCGAAACATCATAATCATAGCAAATACCATAACGATAGAAACTATTCCTATCACGAGACACAGGTACAGCTTATACTTATTCAGAATTTTCGTAATAATATATCTCAGCATAATCTTACTTTAGAACCTTATCTCCAGGCTCTACTCCATTTAATATCAGTTTCGTGCTGGTCGCCGCCTGTGGATGATAAACATCTACATATTCCTTGACGATCTGGTCTCCTTCAAGCTTCCAAACATAATACTTAAACTCATCATTTAATTGAGACTGCTCGGACCTAAGGGCAGAAGAAGAAATTACAACAGCGTCTCTTACATCAACCCCATTAAAGGTCATTTCACATTTTGTCAGATCTTTTGGTTCAATCTTAGAATCCATTTCTACATAGAACTGGAACTCAGCATTCTTTTTAAACGGTGCTGAATAGGTTACACACGGTTTTCCATTTCTTGTAAATAACATATATCTATCAGAGATACCGTTCTTTCCTATACAGGTTCCGGTGGTGGTTTTAGAACCCTGCTTTAAGGTTACGGTTCTACCCACTGTCGCACTTACTGGAGGGATAGCCGAAAGCGAACCCATAACAGCAAAGAGTCTGGTATTCTCCTCCTCTTTACGAATTCCTTCAGCCATAATAAAGGAATTCTTTTCGATAACACTATCTTCATTAAATGCCACGAATTCTATTCTTCCAGGTCCTGTAGAATACTGCGTATAATCAGAGCGGCCATCCATCACAGTAGTACCCTTTCTCATCTTCTGTAATACTGAAGAAAGGTAGCCTCTATTAGCAGTGTAATCCTTACTGGAATAGTCTTCCTCATAGTCTAAAATGTTTGACTGACAGTCCATCCTCTCAGATAGATACATATTTTCCCTAATTGCATCCGTATCTGTACCATAGTCAGGATCTGCATATGTTAATGCCTCATTTATCCCGTTCTTACCATCCTCGTAAGCCTTAATTGCTTCTTTTCTAGCCGCATCCAGATCATCTATATCATCACTGATCTCGTCTATCTCTCCCTTTCCTACGGAAGACTCGATGGAGAAAAGAGCATCTCCTTCAGAGGCATCTCCTATATCCCGCAATTTTCTATAGGTTCCATCCACCTCTGCCACATAGATATCATAGTATGGATATGCGAAATTTACTGTCTTGGTACTCTGTTCCTCACTGTAATCTCCGATAGATGCAACCTCAACCTCATACTTTTCAGGAACCAGCGCAGTATTCTCATAGAAAACCTTCTCGCCTTCCTTAAGTCCTGACTTGACCTCCGTATAGAGACCATCTGTTACTCCAAGCTCGACTATTCGCTTCTCCTTTTCGCCATTTTCATTTTTTACATATATATAATCTTCATCCGTGCCGTAGTTTATAGAATCATTTCCAACAACAATTTTAGGGGTATTCTTCTCTTCCAAAAAGCAGAGAATAACATCTACTCCCATTGTCAGCTTCTCCCCCGGAACCTCAAATCCCATGCGAGGATTCTTTTTTACTGATGTCGCATAAGCAACCTCATCTGTTGTATACTTTTTCTCTACAAGATTTACCTGTTTGCCATTTATATATGCCCACTTACTCTTGTAATCATTATATTGATAATTTTCGAGAGTTATATCTTCACATTCTATATAGAGATCATTCTCATCAATTATAGTTATAATGTTCTCATATGGCGAAGCCATATTGGACTTAGTCACATCCTTAACAAAACAAACTCTTCCGGAGCATGGAGCGGTAAGTGTACAACTTGACACTTCGCTCTGAAGCTTAGTAAGAAGCGCTCTCTGTTCACTTATCTGGTTATCTATATCTGCTAATTCGTACCTTTTATTCTCTTCTTCTATGAGAACATTTTTATTCTTCTCATTTATACCGTCTGCATCCTGAAGATACTCTTCTATAAGTCTCTCATAACCTAATATATTGATAGTCTCATTGGATACATTTTCCTGTTTAGCTCTTAGTCTCTGAAGAGAGGCAATAGAATTCTGGAGCTCACTTATCTGATCATTATTATCAGAGGTTCCACCTGTTACTAGAACTTGACCTTCTTCTACGTAATCACCAACACCAACATTTATCTGAAGTATCGGAAGAGGCTTCTCAGAGAAAACCGGATGCTCCGTAGGAACAACTGTTGCCTTATGATATTTAACTCTACCAACGACTCTCTTCGTTACTGTTCTATAGGATTCAGCAAGCGAAGTAGGTTCCATAAGTTCAGGAACTTCCTCGGCCGTGTCACCACATGCAGTAAGACCACTAAACAGCATTAATATCTCTACAACCAGAAGAACTACAGCCACCTTAGCTTTAGCCAAAATATTAAATTGTAGTAAACCTTTTCTCTTCATACCTTTAACCCGGGATTAGAACAGCGTCGCCTTCATCCAGTCCTTCTTTTATTACTACATATGCTCCAACTACATCTCCAACCTTGACCTTCACCGTCTGGAAATTGCCATCTTCCATTTCCTTTATTACGTAGGCTTCTTCATCCTGAACGAGTATCGCTCTTTTATCTACATAACAAACATTCTTTAGTTCAGCCTTTTCCTTAGTAAGTGTAAGCACATGATCCTTAAGCGGTACATCACTTACCAGCTTAAAATATACCTTGTTAGAACTACTAGCATCACCCGCGCTGGCCTCTTCATTTGGATTATCTATAACCTCTACTTCATATTCATTTAAAGCATAAACAGCTTTAAACTTATCGCCCACCTTGAATTCCATATCAGAATTAGAATTCAATATGTCTGATTCACTTTCCAGCGAAGCCTTATCAAGGACATAATATCCATCATCTGTGTAGGTCTTTATAATTGGCGCACCTAAAACTATGAAACCGCTCCTAACAGACTCATTTACAAAGCTTACAACTCCATCCTTTCGAGCTATTATATTCAGATTCGAATATAGTCCATTTACATCCGATATATATTGATTCGCTACATATATATCATCTCCCAGATCCTTTATCTCAGCACTATAGTCCTGGGAGCTGTCTATATTCTGCAGATTAATTAAATGTTCTCTCTTCAGTGCTTTTGAACTCTTAGTTAAAGACCACTCTCTACTCCTTTTATCAAGGACCTCCGAACTGAATGTCAGAAGAGTTTGTCCTGCTGTAACGCTTTCACCCTCTGACACCAGGAGCTGATCCAGCTTCGCATCATACAGAGTCTCCATTTCTTCCATCTTTTCTGAGAATAAAGAATACGATTCCTCAGAATATCCCGAAAGCTCTATCTTAGCTTCAAAGGTAGGAGTAAGATCACCCTTTTGAACAGTTACCTTTTCACCTTCTTGTCGATCATAGGAGATTTCAAGTGGCGATGTAAGCGGATCCATATCAGCATTTCCACAACCTGTAAGCATTAAAATAGTAAGAGTAAGACCAGCCGCCAGAAATCTTCTGGCGACAGCCCTTCTCTTACCATAATTCTTACTATATTTTTGTGTCCACATTCTCATCTATTCAAAGCTCCAATAATTTATATCTATTATAGAACCATCCATTGCATTTACTCTAACACTCGCCATATGTGTGCCATCATAGTTTCCTAGAAGCGTTATATTCCAAATAGGAATAGTCATATATTCTTCTTTACTATTATCCTCAGAATAAGGAGCATAGTTTAGTGACATATCTCTTACCTGAACCGTACTTGGATTTTCTAGCTTTTCTGGTTCAAACCGATCCGCCAGTTCTTCTTTTATAGATTCTTTAATCTTTTCTGTATCAAGAAGCTTAACATTTTCAACTACGTCGGTGGTCTCTTCACATATTTCAAGATCCACGCCATATATGCCCTTACTCGTAACCTTGATAATACCTTTATTAGTAAGCCCCATATTGAAGGTACTCATATAATTGAAGTCCCCCGCTAAAGCGTCATATTCTGTACCCAAAAATAGTGCATATCCATCTACATAAAAATTAGGTTCACCAGCAGCCTCTTTAATATCCTGTCCTTGACTTGCAAGGAACTCATATACGCTAATTTCAGAACCCTCATGACTAGCCAAATATTCCGCATACAGATCCTTCTGTTCTGCGAGTATACTGTAATCAACTCCTTGGCCCTCTGTCCCTGCTCTGATCGTACTTAAATAATCTGAGTCAGAAAACATAAGAACAGAGTTTCCTCGCTCTATATTCACAAAACTACCTGTTATAAAGGTAGAGTTCATGAAGCTGGCTAGATTATCAGTAACAGTAAACTTGTAGATTTCTGAGCTTTCCGTTGTTTCAACAACTCCACCCATTTGTAATTTATCCTTCAGAAATGTATCTGCCTCTGATCTAATATCGCTCATACTCTTTGTACATTTGTTGTCATACTCAATAGGTTCCCCCATCATTGTGTTTGATTCAGCAACATAAAGAGACTTAAAATCATGCTCTGGATAGTAATCCTTTATGCTTATAGGCTCAAAGAATATATACTTAACCGAAGCTACATAATCATATGCAAGTATCAGTCCAAATCTTTCGCCCTTATAATCTCCTTCATACATATGAATATACATATTCTGATCATCAACCCACTTAAAGCTTTCTGTTGATGCCGAAGTAATAATCGTGTAATCTCTGTCCATTCCAATCCATTCATCGTCGGCTTCAGAATCATCTACTGCCATGTAATACTCACTAGTCTGCTTTATTTCCCTATACTTATACATCATTGGCATATAGTCTGTTTCATTTACATATTTCAGTTCCTCCAGCTTCTTTGCAGAATCTCCGAAGAGTGCCTCTACTATTTTCTCCTCGTCTGCTTTCCCATCATTTACCGCTTTCTTGGTATATACATTTAGACCATCCAGCTCAGGAACCGTGTAGTTTATATTCATCTCGAAAGGAATTCCCTTTATATTAAACTCATCCTTCCATTCCACTTTTTTACCATATATATCTCTGAGTGCCTGACCATTACCAGACTCAACTGAAATCCCATCCGTGTTTGTACTAGAAGTCGCTGCAGTATCTGTGCCTCCCGCCTCAGCACCATAATCATCAACAACCGTCTTGCCCTTGCCACAGCCGCCAGCAGATAGACACAAGGTTATAGCAAGCACACAGCTTATTACTTTTTTAAACTTTATGTTTCTCATACTAGCCTTCTCCTTTTATCATTTACAAAGGTGCATTTTCCTTCACTCTAATCTAGATACTACTTTCCATTTGTATCGAGAATGTATCAAAATAATATTTTTTTTGATACTTTTTTTGTTCATTTAAAAAAATAATGCTATACTCTTTACTGTAATAGTTTTATGAATTACTAAAGTGAAGGTAAAGTAAATGATTAAAATACTTATTATTGAGGACGAAAAGCCCATCTCTGACCTCATGGTCATGAATCTGACAAGAGCCGGCTACAAATGCACCGCCAGATATAATGGTAGAGAAGCCGCCGATCTACTGGAGGAAAACCAAAGCTTTGATCTCATCCTCCTGGATGTTATGCTCCCTGAGATAAATGGATATGAGTTAATGGAATATATCAGGCCTATGAATATCCCTGTTATTTTTATTACTGCAATGAACTCTCTTGATAACCGCATCAAGGGACTTACTTCAGGTGCAGAGGACTATATCGTTAAGCCGTTTGAAATAGTTGAGCTGCTGGCTCGAATCAGTATAGTTCTTCGAAGATATAACAAAACGGATACAATTCTAGAGTATAAAGATATTAGGATAGATACAGAGAACAGAGTAGTGACCCAGAAAATCTCTTCCGAAGAGTACGGGGAAGTTAAACTTACCCCTAAGGAATTCGATCTTCTAGTTCTCTTTGTGCGCAATAAGAATATAACCCTATTCAAGGACAAGATCTTTGAAACCATTTGGGAGACAGAGTGGCAGCCCGAATCCAGAACTGTCGACTTGCACGTCCAAAGACTTCGTAAGAAGCTGGGACTAAAGGACGAGCTTAAAACCGCCTATAGTACAGGCTACAGACTAACGGAGTAAGTATTTATTGATAAAGGAATAAAGGCATTATGAAATTCCGATACAAGGTTCTTCTTATCAACATCATAATTATAGTTATAACCCTGTCTGTTTCAGGTTTTTTTATGACGTCTAGACAAAACCGTCTTCTGATGGAAGCAGAGATTAAAACCGCTGTTACAGAAAATAACCTCGCAGAGTCTGCTATCGAATATTCCCTCCTTGATATTGTCAACTCCCCTCGTCTCAGGATAGAGGATTACCTTCCTTCAATATCTGATAGAGTCAGCTCCGGAATGCTTAGCTCTACAACCAACTTATATGTTTTGTACAATTCTAAGATTCTATACTCACCAAAAGATTCTGAGGCGAAACCTTCTGATAAACTGATATCAACATCAACAGATTCAATTAAGAAATATCAAATAATAGAAGAAGGCGATAAAACCTACGTCTATGTTAGTGCCACTATTCAAGTTAATAATTCCATCGTTTCTATCATTACAAGCCATGATATAACCGACACAAAAAAAACAATGGATTCATCGATTCATCTCTATGAGCTATTTATCCTAATTACTCTTTTAGTATCCGGGCTTCTTGTCTATATGATTACCAAGCTTCTTACCAGACCACTAGAAAAGTTAAATGCTATCACTGATGATTTTGCAAAGGGCAACTTCGATACCAGAAGCGACCTTAAGTCACAGGACGAGGTCGGACTGTTGTCTGATAAGTTCAACAACATGGCCGACTCCGTAGAAGGCCACATCGACGAACTAAATGATATGATTCACAGAAGAGACCAGTTCGTAGCTGACTTCACACACGAAATCAAAACTCCAATGACTACAATTATAGGCTACGCGGATACCATCCGTTCTGTAGATCTTCCTAGGGAGGACGAGGTAAAGGCCGCTGGATATATATTCTCTGAAGGAAAACGTCTAGAACAGATGTCGTCTCATCTCTTCGATCTTATATATCTAAAGGATGGGAAGATACCTAAAACACCTGTAAATACTCAGGCCCTTGGAGAAGCGGTTATAGAAACTGTTCTTCCTTCGATAGAGAACTGTGGACTGACCCTGGAATATGATTTTGAAAGTGCAGGTATCCTATGTGATAGCCCTCTTCTCAAGACTGCCTTTATCAACTTGCTAGATAATGCAAGAAAGGCCTCCAAAGAAGGAGATATCATTTCCTTTACCGGACGACTACTTGAAGAGACTTCTAACACTGAAAACTCTTCCCTTTATGAATTTGTTGTAGAGGATCACGGAATAGGAATAGCCCCTGAAGATATAGATAGGATATGTGACGAATTCTATATGGTTGATAAATCCCGCTCCCGAAGCGAGGGCGGTGCAGGTCTCGGAATGTCCCTTGTCGCTGCAATACTTAAGGAACACGCCGCAGATCTAAAGATTGAAAGTGAACTGGGCAAAGGTACCCGAATGATAGTAACTATAGATACATGTGAAGAAGAGAAAGAGCTAGACTAGGAATATGAAAAAACAGATGGTCAAAAACTTAATAGCTGTGATTCTTACTCTGGCAGTAGCTGCGACTTCTATCCTGCTACCAGGCTTTTTAATTGAGCGTGAGGATAGATCTCAGCTGGACTCCGTAGAAAATGTCCCACCAGAATACTATTCCGGACCATCAGAAGCAATGATAAAAAATGCCTCCCAGCAGCTCACCTCTGAGCAGTGTCTCCAGCTGATTCTTGGCATCTGGGACAGCACCATATCAGAAACAACAGAAGAACATTGCAATAAAACAGAATTTGGAATGAAAAATATTCTCGTCAATCGAGTAACAGATCTTCACTCTAAGGGACTCTATCCGGTAAGTATTGCTTCTAACGATTATAATTGGTATTCCTGGACCTCTAAGCCTTATAGAGCTATAGATACTACCTTCCATACATACGCAGCATATTTTTGGGATTTTACCTTTACCAAGTTTGATAATTCCGAGACACATAGATTTATAGTCACAGAATCCGGAGACATCCTATATGCCGAATTCACTATAAATGATTCTTCCACAGAAATATCTGATACCAGCAAAAAGGATATAGAAGCCTTTAATAGTTTTTCTCCCGATCTTATGAGAAGCTCTTATCTTTTCTACTATTACGGGGAATACTCTACAACGACTGTAAATTCAGGCTCCGTCAGGGTTACCGAACATGACTATCTAACGACTAGCTATTATACGACTACAATGACGGATGCAGAAATTAAAAAACTGGATACAGCAGCTGCATCCAGTTTTATAACTGATTTTAAAGGTTTTTCACCTGATTCTGTATATAGACTGAGGCAATCAGCCGCTGGCAACGGTTCATCAACCTACTTTACTGTTTCCTCTAAGAAGACGGATAACAGCTTCCAGCTTCTGCTTCAGCCTTTAGATTAGTATGCTCTACCGAAGTAAACCATCTTCTTAGCAGGCTTACCGCAACATACACAAACGTCTGACAGATTCTCCTGCTCAAATGGCATACATCTAGTTGATGCACCCGTCTCAGCCTTGATATTCTCTTCACACTCAGTTTCACCGCACCACATAGCTTTGATGAATCCAGGCTTATTATTTACAGTTTCTACAAACTCCTCCCAAGTTGTTGCAGTATAAGTATGTGAATCTCTATGAGCCCTAGCTGCTTCAAGCATATCCTTCTGGATAGTCTTAAGAAGCTCTTCTACTGTTCCTTCTAATTCATCAAGACTTACAGAGATCTTCTCTCCTGTATCACGTCTAACTACAACACACTGATTATTCTCTATATCACGAGGACCCACCTCAACTCTTACAGGTATACCTCTCATCTCACACTCTGCAAACTTGAATCCAGGGGACTTATCTGTAGCGTCAACCTTAACTCTTGAAACCTTGCTAAGTCTCTCTCTTAATTCTTCCGCTTTCTCAAGCACGCCTTCCTTCTTCTGCTGAATAGGAACTATCATAACCTGAGTTGGAGCGATCATTGGTGGAAGCTTCAGACCATTATCATCACCGTGAACCATTATGATGGCACCGATAAGTCTTGTTGTAACTCCCCAGGATGTCTGATGAACATACTTTAACTGATTATCCTTATCTGCGTACTGTACTCCAAAAGCCTGGGCGAAGCCATCACCGAAGTTGTGGCTGGTTCCTGACTGAAGTGCCTTTCCATCATGCATAAGAGCTTCTATAGTGTAGGTTGATACTGCACCTGCGAACTTCTCCTTCTCTGTCTTCTGTCCCTTTACTACAGGGATAGCAAGAACCTGCTCACAGAAATCAGCATAAACATTTAACATCTGAATTGTTCTCTCTTCTGCCTCTTCAGCAGTAGCATGAGCTGTATGACCTTCCTGCCACAGGAATTCTCTTGAACGAAGGAAAGGTCTAGTCTCCTTCTCCCAACGAACTACTGAACACCACTGATTGTATACCTTTGGAAGGTCTCTATAGGAAGTGATATCCTTCTGATAGAAATCACAGAACAGAGTCTCTGATGTAGGACGAACGCATAGCTTCTCCTGAAGCTCATTTAGTCCACCATGTGTTACCCATGCAACCTCTGGAGCGAATCCCTCTACGTGATCCTTCTCCTTCTGGAGCAATCCCTCAGGAATGAGCATAGGTAGATATACATTTTCAACTCCTGTTTCTTTAAATCTTGCATCCAGCTGCTTCTGAATCAGCTCCCAGATAGCATAACCAGCGGGCTTAAGAACCATGAATCCCTTTACACTTGTATAACCAGTTAAGTCTGCCTTAACTACTACGTCTGTGTACCACTGTGCAAAATCTTCCTCCATGGAGGTGATAGCCTCTACCTTCTTGTCTGCCATTTCTAATTTCCTCTTTTCTTTATTATAAAATATTACTTGTCTTTAATTACCAGTCCATCTGGTCCATTATATCAAATGCCGCTCCCTCAGGTTCCTTATGAAGGAATATTTCCTCCTTGGTTATAGGATGAATGAATTCCATCCTTGAGGAATAGAGTCCTATTTCAGAAACTCTTCCAGAGCTTTTTTTCTTCGAGCTCTTCGGGTTAGGTTTGCCGCCCTTACCTGTCTGCTCCTTACCATACTTGGTATCTCCCCAGACGGGAGTTCCATGGCTTGCCATCTGACATCTTATCTGATGATGTCTTCCTGTTACAAGCTCCACCAGAAGATAACTGATAGAACCCTCATCTGTATCCAGTTCGTCCAGCACCTCATAGTTTAGAACCGCCTTCTTCGCACCCTTTGTATTCTTGTCAACTACACGGGTGACATTGGACTTCTTATCATGAAGCAAAAAGTCCTCGTAGGTTCCCTCGGCCTCGTCCATCAGTCCTGAAACCACAACCTGATAATACTTCTGGATCTGCCCATCTTGAACCATATCTGTCAGCTTTGCAGCTGTGTTCTGATCCTTAGCAAACAGGATGATACCACCGACAGGCCTATCGAGTCTATTAATTACATAAACATCTGGGCTGTCCAGGTATTCCATTACAGCTGTAACCATATCCAGGCCATATGTCTTATCTGGCTGTGACGGTACACCGTACGGTTTTACACACGCTATTAAATATTCATCTTCATATAGAATATCTAGCTTCATATTTTCCTCTAATCATTTTTTTAAGACTAGTTCATTTCCTTATATAGCTTAGTTGCACTAACAAGTCTTACACAAAGTGTAAAGAGCTCTGCTGCAAGCTTAAGATCCTCAATATTAGGATATGTTGGGGCTATACGAATGTTGCTATCGTGAGGATCCTTACCATATGGCCATGTAGCGCCCGCCTTTGTCATTACAACTCCAGCCTTCTTAGCCTTATCAACAATTTCCTTAGCACATCCATCAAGAGCATCAAAGCTGATGAAGTATCCACCATTTGGATTTGTCCATTTACCGATCTCCAGACCGCCAAGTCTTGTCTCAAGTGCATTTAATACTACCTCAAACTTAGGTCTGATAATAGCGGCATGCTTCTTCATATGCTCTGTCATTCCGTGAATATCTCCGAAGAATCTTACATGTCTCAGCTGATTAACCTTATCATGACCGATTGTCTGATGTGTTAACTGACCAAGTATATCCTCCATGTTGTTAGGAGATGTAGCAAGCGCTGCTATACCACTTCCTGGGAAGGATATCTTAGAGGTAGATGCAAACTTATAAACCATATCAGGATTTCCTACACGCTTGCACTCTGCAAGGATCTCAACCAGGTAATCCTCTCTATCATCATATAAATGATGGATTCCATATGCATTATCCCAGAAGATTCTGAAGTCCTGTGCTGCTGGCTTAAGTCTAGCGAATCTTCTAACTGTTTCATCTGAATAAGAATAACCCTGTGGGTTTGAGTATTTAGGTACACACCATATACCCTTGATTGTCTCATCCTCTGATACTAGCTTCTCAACCATATCCATATCTGGTCCTTCTGGACTCATTGGAACTGGTATCATTTCTATTCCGAAATACTCTGTTATACCAAAATGTCTATCATAACCAGGAACTGGGCAAAGGAACTTAACCTTATCCAGCTTGCACCATGGTGTATTTCCCATTATTCCATGTGTATATGCACGTGCTATTGTATCGTACATTACATTAAGAGATGAATTACCATATATAATAATATTGTCTGGATTATTCTCCATCATATCACCTATCAGAATCTTAGCTTCCTCGATACCTGTAAGAACACCGTAATTACGGCAGTCTGTTCCGTCTGCACAAGAAAGGTCCGCCTCTGAATTAAGAGCATCCATCATACCCATAGATATATCGAGCTGCTCTCTACATGGCTTACCTCTACTCATATCCAGATGGAGGTCCATATCCTGATATTTTTTGTATTCAGCCTTCAGCACTTCTATCTCTGCTGCAAGCTCTTCCTTTGTCATATCCTTATATGCTTTCATTCTCTTTCCTCCTAATCGCACAAAAGCTTCTTATCTTATTGTCAATCTTAATGACAAATCATCCTCGTTATTCTATCATAATGACTTTATTCCCGCAAATCACTGAAATAGTAATAAATATGTGAAATACGCTGCATATCCTAGCAGCATCAGTATTCCTTCGCCTCTTCCTAGTTTCTTCTCTTTAAATACTAATACTAGTAGAAGCACGGCAACTATAAGTGCAATTATTCCATCTATTAGGAAATTCGCCCCTTTTGCCCTAAACGGAAGATCTATGAGCACAGATGTCATTCCCAGTATAAATAGAATATTAAATATATTACTTCCTACTATATTACCTATCGCAATATCTGCATTTCCTTTTCTTGCGGCAGTAATTGAAGTTATAAGCTCTGGTAAAGATGTTCCTAGAGCTACTATTGTAAGACCTATTAACCTGTCGGATACTCCGAAAACCTTTGCCAGGTTGGATGCCCCCAAAACTGCGAGCTTACTTCCCAATACTATGGCTCCAAGTCCGCCCAGAATAAAGAGCGGTATCATCCATAGCTTCAGATCCTTGATTCCTTCGCCCTCATCAGAGGCATCAGTAGTTTTTGCATACCATATTAGGTAACCTATATAGGTAGCAAGTCCTAGCAGGAAAACTATACCTGTCACCTTATTAATCGTTCCCCCGATTACTCCCCATAGAAGCATCAGAAGTGTCGCTCCTATCATAACCGGAATATCTACCTTAACCGTCGCCGCCTTAACTGTGAGCGTTGTAATTACTGAAGTAACACCCAGTATAACGAGGACATTCATTATATTGCTACCTATAACATTTCCTATAGATATTCCATTATTACCATCTACTGCAGCACTTATGCTTACTGCAGCTTCTGGAGCACTTGTTCCAAGTGCAACTATAGTAAGACCAATTACCAGCTGTGGTACTCCAAGCTTAACTGCTATAGATGAAGCGCCATCTACAAAGAAATCTGCACCCTTTATTAATAGTATAAATCCAATTACTACTTCTATAACACTAATAAGTATTATCAATAATGACCTCCGATTTAAACAAAACTACTTCCATTTAAACAAACCACATTATGGAAGCAAAAACTATACAAGAAAACATAGCACAATTTTGAAGTGTTGACAATAAAACAATTACGGAGTATACTTTAATGCGCTAAATCATTAAAGTGCAAATAACTGAGGTGAAAACAAAATGATCGCAATACTTAAAAATGATGCTTCCGAAGATCAGATATATGAACTGACCAAATGGTTTGAACAGCAGGGACTAAAATGGGATATATCTAGGGGAGAATATCAGACTCTTATAGGACTTGTTGGAGATACCACGAAACTCGATCCAGAGCTGATCGAATCTCTTGATATAGTAGAAAAGGTTCAAAGAATCACAACTCCAGAAACAGATGAAGAAACTAAACATCATCGTTTAGGAGATTTCAGCAAATGTGATATTAAGACAGTTGGAGTAGTTGGACTAGGACTAATTGGCGGTTCCTTCGCAAAGGCATATAAGGAATATTCTGATGTAAGAGTGCTTGGTTTTGACATAGATGAGGCCATCAGTTCCTTTGCAAAAATAGATGGAACTCTGGATGATATACTAACAGACGAGAATCTGCCTGAATGTGACCTTATTATTCCGGCTCTTTATAATCAGGCGATTATAGATTTTGTAAAAGACAAGGCACCACTTATCAAAAAGGGCGCTATAGTTATAGACACTGGTGGACTTAAGAGAAGAATCTGCAAAGAATGTCAGGCTATAGCGAAGGAGTATGGCTTTACCTTCGTCGGTGGACATCCAATGGCAGGAAAGAAGTTCTCCGGTTACAAGTACAGTACTTCAAAGCTTTTCAGAGATTCGTCTATGATTGTAGTCCCAGAAGAAGGCTATGATAGAAAGCTGATAGATACGCTGAAGGATGTTCTATCTCCTTGTAAATTCAGCTGCCTAACAGTTTGTACACCAGAGAAGCATGATCAGATGATAGCTTTCACATCAGAAATGCCACATATAGTCTCAAATGCCTTCATCAAGAGTCCTACTGCCAGAGAGCATACAGGCTTCTCGGCGGGAAGCTACAAGGATATGACAAGAGTTGCATGGCTGAATGAGGATATGTGGACAGAGATCTTCCTGGAAAATAAAGATAACCTCATATATGAGCTGGATACTATTATTGACTACCTAAAAGAATATAAGGATGCACTTAGCGAATCCGACGATATAAAACTTAGAACAATACTTAGAGACGGAAAGCTTGCAAAAGAAGAAGTGGATGGCATCTAGCCATCCACTTGCTCTTTATTCTGCTTAATTATTCTTTCTATCTCGTCATCTTCATTAAGTGTTTCTAAGACAAAGTTGTATGCAATAGATATGAAGTATAGAACCGCACCCACTATATAGGCTATCATTCCTGGCCCTATAAAAAGATAACATTTCATAATATTTGCTGAGGATACTCCACTATCCTGAGCTCTATCTATAAAGCCTTGCCAGCTCTCCTTAAGATAAACAAATTGCTGATACACATTTTGATATGCTGGAGTTCTGGTTATCAGTATTGCAAGTATTAAAGTTAGAAGCAGAAGCCCTATTCGTATTCTCTTCTTTCTTTTTTCAAGAAAAGGTACTCTCTTAAAATTATCTTTAATATCTATAATGATAAGAAATACCACAACTGCCAGATATAATAGAAGAAGCAATGCTGTAAGAAGTCCCATGAAGCTAAAGGAGAAACCATTTACTTTGCCATCCATATCCACGATGAACATACCCTGGATTCCTCTTTTGGCTGCTGTAAAAAGACTCATACCATCATACTGAGCTTCACCCGTATTAGTATACAGGTTCATCCAATATAGGAATGCTCCTGCTATCATAAGCAGTCCACCTATAAGACCTACTATTCCGCATTTCTTATAAGCATTATCCTTTTGATAAAATGGGACATTTGAATCACCATTTTTCATCGACATATACTCCATCCTCTCTCAAAGCAGCGAGTTTACCCTTCACCATGTCAAGCTCTTCAATATATGTCATTCCGAACCACTGCTCGTCAGTCGGGATACACGTAACCTCTCCCGCCTGTCTGTTTAATATATCCTGGATAGCATCTGATATAGTCTCTTCGAAGGTATCAGGATTTGCCTTAACGCCCTTCTCAAATCTTTCCTTAAAAGATACTTCTATATCATCTATGAATCCACTTCCAAAAGCCCAGAGATTCATTGAAGCTAGAGCTCCCATCTCTATAAGATGATACGTAGCCCCTCCATCCTCGGTGTAGTAGCCTCTTCCATCTTCAAGCTTTATATTCTTACGCTCATCTATTCTGATCAGCTTATTATTCTCATCTATCTTGCAGATTCCTCTGCTGACTGTGCCCGTAGGGCTAAGTGTTTTAAGTAAATCGTAGCATATACATCCATAATGATTTTCCTTCTCAGTTTTCATCAGAAAATCGAAGGCTGCCTTATATGCTCCTCTTCCGTAGAAGTCGTCTGCGTTAATTGTCAGAAAGCTCTTCCCCTTTAGAGCCTCTCTGGCACTCCACAGAGCATGTGTGGTTCCCCAAGGCTTAGTTCTGCCGCTAGGCTTCTCCACATCACCAGGAAAATCATCGATAGACTGATATACGTAAGAAACAGGACATTTCTCACTTATCCTATCTCCGATAGCTTCCTTAAATTTGTCTTCGAAATCCTTGCGAATGATGAAGACTATTTCAGAAAATCCAGACTCAAGAGCATCATATACTGCATAATCCATAAGTATATGATCATCCTTATCAACAGGTTGTATCTGCTTCAGACCTTTAAATCTGCTGCCAAGACCAGCAGCCATAACTACAAGAACTGGACCCTTTTTATCTGTCATACTTTAACCCTTTCTCAAAACCATTACTCTGGTTCGCCGGCCTCCATATCCTGTTCCTGTGATGACTGATCGATCAGATCCTCTGCATCCTTGTTATCAAGGTATACATTAATCTCCTCCTGAGTAACAACCTCGTCACTCATTATCTTATTGATAAGCGTCTTTGCATAATCAATATCATCTTCGTTAGGAACCATTACATATGCTTCTGAACCGAGAGAATAGCAAGACTTAGTGGAGTCATTTCCTCCTACACTGTATGTAAGAACCTCCCAGCTACTATCCTCGATAGTACTTTGAACCAGATATCCTACATCACTTTTCTCCATATCTGTCTGGAAGGAGCCCTTCATCTCTTCCATAACACCACTGTAGTTTTTAAGCATATCTGAAGACTGTAACTTCTCTACTGTAGCCTTGATGATACGCATCTGATTACGACCCCTCTGTCTATCGCCATCTCTGAATGCATATCTCTCTCTAGCGAAGGCAAGTGCCTGATCGCCATTGAGGTGATTTGTGCCCTGGCTGAAGGTATATTTTCCTTCAAGCATATCAGCTGTGAATCCATACTCAGATTCAACATCTATTCCACCAAGGTTATCAATTATATCCTTAAAGCCTGAGAAATTAAGTCTCAGATAGTTACTCATTTCAACACCGTACAGATCTCCAAGTGTATCCATAGAACACTCTATTCCGTAAACACCTGCATGTGTCAGCTTATCCATATGACCCTTGCCATCCGCAAGTGGAACATAATAATCTCTAGGAGTAGAGATAAGAAGAAGCTGCTTAGTTTTATTATTAACTACACCGATGATATTTACATCACTTCTACTTCTTATTGTTACAGCACCATATGTATCAATACCGCTGAAGTACATGCAGAAATGATCATCATCTATCTTACCGCTCTTACCCTTATCTTCAATCTCTTCCTCAATCTTCTTTTCCATGATGATCTTGAGACTCTGTGAATAGTCATGGAAATCTTCTGAGCTATCTATAAGAGCGATACTTCCTGTATTTGTAATAAATGCATTAATCTCTCCAGCATCGAAAGCCTTAGCTACATCAAAGATTGTATCGTAGCTCTTTATCGAAAGATTAACCCCCAGATCATTCTGGATTTCATTTACTGTCTCCATGATATGAGCCTGATCGTCTGTATTATTAAGTCCAAATACATAGCTCTGAGCTACCGCATCATTAATTGTATTAACTGGGTCATCCTTAGCTACATATACATTTATCTCATCAACCTCTGTTTTAACACCAGTTACATCATCAATTGCTTTGTTGGTAACATAGAGATAATAAGACATTACCGCAAGTAGGATAATCATTAGAGAGGATAAACAAATTGCTACTATCCTGATAGATTTCTTTCTCTTAAGTGACATGAAGACTACAAAGGCGTCTAACATTATCAGAATTAATGCTCCGAGTGCTCCAAATCCTACTGGAACAAACCGAGTTGCAAGTGCTAATACTACTACTAAAATTGAAAATACTAACTGAATTACCGATAAAATATGACCTGTTATTCTTAGTTTTTTCATACTGTCCTCTCTTTCCTTGAGCAACTTTTAAATGTCACTCATAACCACCCGATATAATAACATAAAAATGCATCAATTAAAACAACTAATGCTACTTGATTTATTTTTTTTATTAAAGTATTCTTGTTTTACTAACTAATAAATTAAGGAGGTCTTCTCTATGAAGGATATATCTTATTATAGTGATCTGCTGAAAATAGATCTTTCAGAGGAGCAGATCAAATCTTTTGATACATATATGAATATGGTTATAGAGAAGAATAAGGTAATGAACCTTACCGCCATCACTGATCCAGAGGAATTTGCCCTGAAGCATTTTGCGGACAGTCTATCGCTTATTTCTGCCGCTCCAGAAGCTGCAGCAATCAGCAAAGAGGCCGTAAGCGTAATTGATGTCGGAACTGGCGCAGGCTTCCCTGGCGTACCACTGAAGCTTGCTTTTCCAAATGTCAAACTGACTCTTCTTGATTCATTAAATAAACGTATTACTTTTTTAAACGAAGTTGTAGATAAATTACAGCTGGATAATGTCACAACCCTCCACGCCCGAGCAGAGGAAGGCGGACGAAACCCAAAACTTCGCGACAAGTTCGACTTTGCGGTTTCTAGAGCCGTGGCAAACCTAAGTGCCCTCACTGAATACACTCTTCCTTACGTAAAGGTAGGTGGGCTCTTTATTTCCTACAAATCTGGAGATATTGAAGAGGAGTTAAAGAGCTCTGAACGAGCTATTAAACTACTCGGCGGAAAGCTCGAAACAGTTCGTACCTTCCAGCTAGCAGATTCAGATATCAGCCGCAGCTTTGTTATAATAAGGAAGGAAAAGCCAACTCCTAAGGCTTATCCTAGAAAACCAGGCACTGCTAAGCGCGACCCTCTCTAGTCTCAAGCTTAGCCTTGTACTTCTGCAGCCTATCTTCCTTTTTGGCATTTACCAGATCACGTTTCTTGCTAACTTCTATATATCTTTTCTTGCTGATCGGAACTATTCTCTTCACTACGAAAACCCTGGAAGTGCTATCCGAGGCGGATTTGAACTTAACCGATGCCAGCATATTTCCGTGAAGAAAGCATTTTCCAACCGAATACTCTGTTCCACTATTAACTGGGAACCATGGAATCCTGATGCTTACCTTTCGTCCACATCTAGGGCATTTAACGGACATTATTCCCTGGTCCTTCATTGCCTCCTTCTTGGAGTCAAACTCTTCCGATATATAATCCAACTTTCTATCATGATACTCGATTATTACATCCTCTCTTGTCTTTGGATGCTTATATAGATCAATCGAATATTTGTCACTTATATTTCCGAACTTTCCTTCCTTCAGGACCATTGCAGTATAATATGCATCATTTACCGCCTCATGAAAGGTTCTCTCCATCTCCAGATTCAGGAAGTCCACCGCCTTCTCCAGCTTGCAAATGCTATTATCCTTTGTATACTTCTCCGCATATATCTGCTGGATATCATAGAACTTAAGCGGAAATGGAAGTGGATCCATTCTGTAGAAGTCCATATTTGTCTGAAGATATGTCAGGTCCGATGGGCCCCAGGTGCAGAATATATAGTCCACCTTCTCACCGTCTTCGCCCTCGCCGCACCATTCTAGGAATTCAGCACAAGCCTTCTTGAAGCTGACACCTTTTCTTCTCAGCTCTTTCTCATCATAGCTGAGTAGTTCTTTTACATATTTATGAAGTTTTGGATATAGTTTTGGAGTGATAAGTCTACGAAAATCCTCTACGAACTCGTAATTCTCATTTATTTTGGCAGCCCCTATCTCTATTATCTCAAAGGGCATTCTAGGATGTTCGCCCGCTTGTCCAATAGGACTCTGGTTCCACTCCAGATCTAAAACTATGTAATTCATTTCCGTCCTCTATATATTTAAATATAACATCAGCATGGTAACGTCTGCCGGAGACACTCCCGAGATACGGGAAGCCTGTCCGATCGACTCCGGCCTAACCTTTTCCAGCTTCTGTCTTGCTTCTATTCTTAGATTCTTAACCTTGGAGTAATCAATATCAGCAGGAATCTTCTTGGACTCCATCTTGATAAAATGCTCCACCTGGCTTTGTTGTCTATCTATATATCCCTCGTACTTTAGAAAGATATTAATCTGCTCCACAACCTCGCGGTCCAGTTCCATATCTGGTCTATCAGTATCCAAGTCTTCTACTATTTCATAGCTAAGCTCTGGTCTTCTGATAAGATCCGCTATTGATACCGCTGTATGGATAGGTGAGCTGTCATGACTTGCCAGAAATTCCTGTGTCTTCTTATTAGCGCCCACCATAGCTTCCTTTAGTCTAGCAATCTCGGAATTTATCTGATTACGCTTCTTACAGAACTTGGCATATCTTTCTTCATCAATAAGACCAACCTCATGTCCGATATCTGTTAGTCTGAGGTCAGCATTATCCTGTCTCAGAAGGAGTCTATATTCGGCTCTACTTGTCATCATTCTATATGGTTCAAAGGTTTCCTTTGTAACCAGATCATCTATAAGAACTCCAATATAACCATCTGATCTCGAAAGTACAACTGGATCCTTACCCTGCAGCAGTCTAGCGGCATTTATACCAGCAATTAGTCCCTGTGCTCCCGCCTCTTCGTAACCACTACTTCCATTTATCTGTCCCGCAGAGAAAAGTCCTGCCACAGCCTTAAACTCAAGAGATGGCTTAAGATCTGTTGCAGATATACAGTCATACTCTATAGCATATGCAGGTCTAACAATCTTTGCATTTTCAAGTCCTGGTACAGAATGAACCATCTTGTACTGAACATCCTCTGGAAGTGAAGAAGACATTCCATCCAGGTACATTTCCGAGGTATACTCTCCCTCAGGTTCGATAAATAGCTGATGTCTATCCTTATCTGGGAACTTCATAACCTTATCCTCAATAGAAGGACAATATCTTGGTCCTGTTCCCTTGATCACGCCTGAGAAAAGCGGAGATCTATCTATATTTTCCTTGATTATATTGTGAGTTTCTTCTCCAGTATAAGTAAGCCAGCAGGATATCTGATCTCTGGTTATATCCTCTTCCTTATTAGTAAAGGAAAAGGGCTGTATCCTATCATCACCCTTTTGCTCACTCATCTTGGAGAAGTCTATTGAATTTCTATCTATTCTTGGAGGAGTTCCTGTCTTGAAACGACGAACAGGTATTCCAGATTCTGTCATAGAATCAGACAAATGATTTGCCGCCATCAGACCATTTGGTCCTGTGTAAGTGATAGTGTCTCCATATATACACATAGCCTTAAGGTAAACGCCTGTACAGAGAACTACTGCCCTTGCATGATAAACCGCACCTGAGTTTGTCTTAACTCCAGTCACCTTGCCGTCCTCAACTATCAGCTCTGTTACTTCCGCCTGTCTAAGGGTGAGGCGAGGCTCTGCCTGAAGTGTCATTCTCATCTGCTTAGTATATTCGTACTTATCCGCCTGAGCTCTAAGAGAATGTACCGCAGGGCCCTTTGATACATTCAGCATCTTCGACTGAATAAAGGTCTTGTCTATATTCTTACCCATCTCTCCGCCGAGAGCATCTATTTCTCTTACCAAATGTCCCTTGGAGCTTCCTCCGATATTTGGATTACAAGGCATCAGAGCCACACTATCGAGACTGACAGTAAACATGATAGTTTCCATTCCCATTCTCGCTGTGGCAAGCGCCGCCTCACATCCGGCATGACCGGCTCCAACTATTACAATGTCATAAGTTTCTTCTATATTCATAGTTATTTTCCCATACAAAAATCGCTAAAGATTTTATCTGCCAGATCGTCCTCTAGAGTTTCTCCAATTATTTCACCAAGTGCAGCATAAGCTGCCATTAGATCAATAGTCAGGAAATCCTCTCCCATATTCTGGTCTATACTTTCCTGCACTCTATCTAGTCCTTCGAGAGCAGCAATAAGACCCGCCTTGTGTCTGGCTCTTGTTATATATATTTGATTATTATAATCGATTTTATCACTGTAGAACATATCTCTAATCTGAGATTTTAATTCGTCGAGTCCCTGCCCGGTCTTCGCAGAAGTCATCACTATAGTTATATCTTCTATACCAATACCCGCAAGAAGACTGCTTATTTCCTGAGCTCTAGCCTCGTTCTCTGCATCCGTACTTATATCGGACTTATTGATAAGAGCGATAACCCTTTTGCCGCCTAGATTATTTATTATATCTCTATCTTCCTGCTCGAGACCATTTGCCCCATCTACAAGTAGAAGCACTAGGTCTGCAGTTTCTATAACTTCTCTAGCCTTATCCACGCCGATTTTTTCAACAACATCCTCAGTATTTCTGATTCCCGCTGTATCAATTAGTTTAAGGAGTATTCCGCCTATATCAACATATTCTTCGAGGGTATCTCTCGTCGTTCCCTCTATCTCGGTTACTATAGCTCTCTCTTCTCCTAGCAGCTGATTGAGAAGCGAAGACTTACCAACATTTGGTCTTCCAACTATTGCAGTACTTATTCCTTCTCTTATTATTCTTCCTTCGTCCGCAGTTGATAGGAGCCTCTCTATTCTCTGCTTAACCTGAGCTAGCTCCTTACTTAGTTCTTCACTAAATCCATCTAGCGAATAATTTTCAGGATCATCCAACGCCGATTCTATATAAGCCGTATTATGCAGGATTATTTCTCTAAGCTCTCTTATCTCCTTACTCAGCTTTCCCGACAGTTGTTTAACAGAGGTATCCAGACTTCTCTCGGTTTCAGCATTTATCACGTCCATTACAGCCTCTGCTTCAACCATATCTATTCTTCCGCCGAGAAATGCTCTCTTCGTGAATTCCCCTGGATCAGCTGGGCGAACTCCTCTCTCTATCAGAAGTTGCATAACTCGTCTTACCACATAGGAACCACCATGCAGATCTATCTCAACCGTATCCTCTGTTGTATATGTATGTGGAGCCTTCATGACAAGCATTATCGCTTCATCGATAGCCTTGTCCCCATCTACCACCTTGCCAAAGGCCGCCGTAAATGTCCCCATTTCAGATAGTTTCTTTTTGCCCACAAAAATACCATCGCAAATACTGATGGCCGAAGGGCCACTTACTCGTATCATTCCGATGGCTGACTTTCCCAGTCCAGTTGCTACTCCGCATATTGTATCATTCTCAAACATAAGGCATCCAAATTATCATCTACTAAGCTAATTTCATTCTCTAAAAAAATCTCCGACGCACAATTACGTCGGAGACATTGTATCATATATAATTATTTCTTTCTATAATCTCTTACTCGTAGTATGGCTTTTTCTGAACCAACATAATGATTCCAGGGATTATTGAAAGGATTACTCCTATAAAGCAAAGCCAGAATCCAATTCCGAAGTAAAGCTTAACATACTCTCCACCTTTAAGAGATGCTGCATTAACGATCATATACAGCGCCCAGAAGATGAATACATATGCTGGAAAATAGAACTGTGAAAATGGAAGTTTCTTATAGGTAGCTACTATACCTGAAAGTGGTGGAATAACATCTAACCATATAAGAACTAGGGCTGCTATTAAAACGATAAATGAAAGTGCAACTAATACCCAGAAAGCACCACTTTCCCAAATAGATGCTGATTCTTTAATGTTGAAAAATGGAACCTTCAGAACTACCCATGAAGGAATGAACAAGCTAAGGAATATAAGGAAAATTCCACCTACCTCAACCCACTTAACTGGATTTGCTTTCATTGAATTCATAAAACCATTTATACCTGCCCCTGAAGCAACTGGTGCTGCAGGACTTGCCTGATATGTCTGACCAAATGATGCCTGTGGCTGTACTGGTTGTTGCTGTGGCTGTACTGGTGCCTGTGGCTGTACTGGCTGCTGTTGTTGCACTGGAGTCTGTGGCTGTGCTGGAGCCTGTGGCTGCACTGGAGTCTGTGGCTGTGCTGGAGTCGCCTGCTGAACAGGAGTGCCACATGATACACAGAAAAGAGCACCCTCTTGAATCGGAGCTCCACAATTTGGACAATTCATATAAATACCTCCTAAAAATAGATGGCCTAATTATACCTTAAAACGCAAAAAAAGAAAAGGCCAAAAACCTTGCCTACACAAAGTCCTCAGCCCTCCTGGAGTGGGCCGCCGGGGGCTCGAACCCCGCACACCCTGATTAAGAGTCAGGTGCTC
>CACYQC010000008.1 GCA_902776395.1 uncultured Lachnospiraceae bacterium | reverse complement strand
AAGATTTCCTATTATCTCTACATCTTGAACCAGCACACATCTCGAACCAAGATTTATATTTCCATGATATGGTGAGGTTATAACATTTAATGATGGAACATCTATATATTTTGTTATATTCCTGCATGACGAAGAAAGATATTTGCTCACTTCGAATGATGTTCCATTTATAATCAGTTTATTCTTTGTATTTATATCCAGACTGGTCAGACCTGTTATATTGGAATCTACTGTCTGTGTATCCGATCCACATAAAACTATTCTGCTGTCAAAATCAAATTTCTTACTATTGGTCGTTCTCTTTAGATTACCTTCGACATATATATATCCTGTCTTCATCTTCGATGTATTATCAGAATCCAGGTACAGATCCCCTCCGACAGTGATGGAGTCCATTTTATTTTCCAAAACAAGAGAACCCTTTCCTCCTATATATGATGAACCATAGGGGCTCTGCTCTCTCAGATCATTCTTTACTATAAGCTTTCCATTATTAATCTTGATGGTTCCACCAGCATGTATCAGATCACCATCTATAGTAAGAGTATGACCATTTAAATCTATCTCTCCATCGGCAAATATCATATCACCGGAATAGGTATAATCACCTTCAAGGACAAAGCCTTCTGTTGTACTTCCAAATCCATATGTGAGTTTACATCCATTCTTTATAATGGTGTCATAATCAAACAGGCTATCGGAATATACTCCCTCCGAGCTATAATTCTGCAATTCAACAGTTGCGAAATGACCGGACGGCATATCTATAACCTGTCTGGCTGTTCCGTTAAAAATGATTCTGTTATTCTTTGTAGTATTAAAAAAGTTATAATAGTAGTCTTTAAAATTTCCACCTATAGTAATGACACCATCTGTCGCATTTGTTCCTCCCCCCTGATACGTAAAATCTCCTGTAACATTAAGACTATCTTCGCTATGTGTCATATTAACAGTCTGAACAGCAAAATCATTATTAACTGTCAGCGAGCCTTTATTTAAGGTGAGCTTATCAAGATATGTTTTTCCATTTACCGTAACATTACCTGATATATCAGCCGTCCCATGCAATTCACCATTAATCACAAGATCGTCAGTCAAACTGGTATTCACATTTAAATAACCATTAAAGACATCTCCGATTAACTTGCTGCGCGACAAAAGCTGAATCTTTTGATTTACTACCGCTGTACCAGGTTGAAATATTTTTGATATTATAATATCACTTCCGGACAGTTCATAATCCTCATAATCAGTTTCTATAATGAGAGAGGGAATTGTTATTGATGTTTCATATTCTTTATCACCATAGTAATGCTTAATTGACTGATTTGAATCGCCGACTAATTTTAGACATAAGCTATTACTTGGATAGAAACCATATGAACCATTCTTTATATTATAATTAATATTTCCCGCCAGGCAGATAATTCCATTAGTCTGATTATATCTATTATCGGCAGTGGTATTTATTATAAAATTGCCACCGATTTCAACGTAATCATTTTCATTTGTCATTGTAAGTTTTGCCGAACCGGCTGAATATTTATATACCTGATTACCGGTCAAAGTATCTGATCCGTCGTTTAGTTCTCTTTTCTGCTGTCTATAATCTCCGAAAACAATAAGACTTCCACCATTAATAAGAACATTCCCGGACATCTGTATAAAATCACCATTCACGGTAAGCGTGTACCCATTCAGGTCAAGAGAGTCATCTATAAGAACTAGATCCCCTTCAATAGTCTCGTCCTTTGTAAGCTTATACCCAAATATACCATCCAGACCTTCATATCTGAAATTAGTATTATTTCTGATAAATGTATCCTTATTAAAAACAGTTTTTGAAACAACACCTTCTTCGCTGCTGTTATTAAGCTCAATAGTTGCAAAATGACATGATTCAGCAACATTAATAGTCTGTAGTGTATCGCCGTTAAATATAACTCTATTAGAATCATTGGCATAAAATCCGGTACTCGTAAAGTCACCACCTATATATACGGTCCCTTTATTAAAACCACCCTTATTGTTACAGTTATAATCCCCCTTAATTATTAATACTGAGTCATCGCTCTCAAAACTAAAATCACCTTTATTCGTTATTGTCACATCACCATTAACGGAAAATGTCGAGCTGTCATATAATTTAATTGAATAACTGTTATTAAATGGTGTTGTTATATTTTCTCCTATAGTTACATCATCATAAACATGGAGTATACATCCATGATAGTAATTTCCATCAATAGTTAGTTTTCCTTTTATAATTAAAGATCCTTTGCCGGTAAGATTGCCTCCAATATGATAATCCTGATTTATGGTTTTATCATATGAATCCGAAATAATCGAACCACTGAATCCATCTCCTGTTAACTCTGTACTGTATCCGATATAAACAGTCCCTTTATAATCATCTTCATAATCACATATAAGGTTTTTATCTACTTTTATTGCTTTTTTAGCTGTTACTTTCCCTTCGCATGAATTTTCCAGAACAGGGATATAGATAATTCTATTTGTATCAATAGTCTTGTCAGACTCTCCACCTAATACAACTTTAAAACTATCAGTACCATAAAATGCATTGTCGTTAGATTCTTTTGTTATATAGAAATTACCATTAAGCGAAAGCGCTCCATTTGTCAGCCTTCCCTTATTATCTACCAATGAAGAAACATAGTAATCGCCATTTACTGTTACTTTATCATCTTCATTAGTCATGGTAAGTGACGATGTAGAAATGGCATACTCTCCATCTTCTATAGTCTGCATACGGTAGTCACCGTCTATTATTAGTTCTCCGCCATTTATATTGATATTTCCTGACATCTGAATAAGGTCACCTCCGACGTGCAGAGTGTGACCATTTAAATCTAGTTCATCATCTATTATGATCAGGTCTCCATCTATTTCCTGATCATCTGTAAGCGTCCATCCAAATTCTCCTGCAAGATTTCCATATCTTAACCTACAGCCATTTCTAATCAGTTCATTTTTCTGAACAACCTTATCAAAGAATACTCCTTCCTCGCTTTTATTATTGAGTTCTAGTATTCCAAGAGACATTGCATCCGAATTTGAAATCGTCTGCAACTTGTCACCTGTCAAAAGAAGTTTATGGTTATTTGAGGCAATAAATGAAGCCGCATCTATATCACCTTTTATTTCTGTTATTCCGTTCTTAAAATAAATAATTTTTGTAGTATAGTCCGTACAATAGTTTCCTGCTATTAAAACATAATCCTCTGCGTGTCCCATATCAAATATAATATTTTGCGAGTTACCTGCTATCTCTACATTACCCTCATTAAGAGTGATCGTTCTGAGGGAGTTTTGTGATATAGCATCTCCTGCGATATATAACTCTCCTGATACAGAGGCCTGACCAAATGAATTATAATCACCTGAAGCAGAAAGCGTTCCTGTTACATCCAAACTAGATTTGTTAATAATATCTCCACTAACATTGATTGCCCCATCAACAGTTAGTCTATTTTCTATTAAGAGATTTCCGTATATTTCAAGATTTCCGCTAATAGTAGAAATATCATTTATTAAAACATCTCCAGAATATGATTCATTAGCAAAACTAACATCACCAGCAAGCTTTATATCACCTGTAGTCATAGAATCTCCCTGATCAAAGATTCCACTTATACAGATAGGGTTAACAAAAGATACTCCTTCTTCTGATGTATTTCTCAATGTAAGATTATGCAAATGTCCATATATTAAAGCTGTATTTCCTATAAGTTCTATATTCTGAGGATTATCCGAAGAAAGCAGCATACTGCTATCTCCAGAAGGAACAAAGCCTTGACTACCTTTTTTATTATCTATATGTATATCACCTAAAACCTCTATCAATCCATTTGTTATATTTCCATTAGTTTTAGCAGAATTTTCAACAACAAAATCTCCACCAATCCGGATATAATCATTCTCCTGTGTCATTTCCAATTGGGATGATGCATTAGCAAATGTCACATTATCGCCATTTACTATTCTTTTCTGCATTTTGTAACTTCCACTTATAATTAAGTTTCCATTATTGATTTTTAATTTTCCGCCAGAGTGATAGAAATCCCCATTTATAGTAAGTGTATGTCCATTAAGATCCAGTGTTCCTGCTCCAAGTATAAACAGTCCATCCTTCTCCTCATCTTCAGTTAGTACATATCCTGAAATGCCTTCCTGGTCTGCAATTGATACTTTGCAACCGTTATTATCTATAGATGTATAATCAAATATGTTATATAGTATTATTCCTTCATCTGAATAGTTTCTAAGTATTACATTTCCTAACATGCTGCCATTAGACTGATTAATATATTGCGCAGTATTACCCGACAAAATTAACGAACTATTTTCAGTTGCTATAAATTGTTTACCTAATACAATATCTCCCTTCGCTTCTATAGTACCGTTTTGTATATCATATGATCCATTTGTCAGGTCAAGCAAACCTTCTACAAGTAGATAGTCATTCACTCCCTGCATAACAATATGACCAGAACTTTGATTATTATTAAATGAGCCATAACATAGTACTGCTCCATTATTAAAGTATAAGCCACTTCCTGAGCCCATTTTATAATCATCGTGAACTATAAGAGTATGACCGTTAAGATTTAATGAACTGGACGGACTCATTAGTAGTGATGCAACTTCCATATCTTCATTTAACGTTAAATCACCTGTAACTATGTAATCTTCATAAGTATTTTCTTCTTCTTGAGGTCCTTCTTCAGCACCAGATTTTGATAGACCTTTTCTGGTATTTGAAACAGGGATATCTGCAGCATCACCTTGTGTAGCAGTTATATCTTCACTTATTACCGTACGTTTATCGTCAATTGATAACGCATAAACATCAGATCCATATATAAAAGAAGACCATGGCATCATAAATAACGCCATAGTCACTGAAACAATTCTTTTCATCATTGATTTTTTCATCATCCATTAACCCCTACCCTTTTTCTTCTTGTATATTATTGCTATTATTACGACAAGTGATATTACCAAAATAGCCATCACAGACAACAGCATAAAACTATCACCTGTTAAAACTTTCTCAACTGATTTTTGTAATCTATTTCGAGGTACATCCACTTCTTTTTCTAACATTTTTTCACCATTTTTCTCCGTCTCATGCTTTGAACTACTACCGTTAGTTCCATCTACCGTATTTTCTACATTTTGGGTATCATTCATTTCATTTTGATATTTATTATTGTGATTTATACTCTCTTCAGATGGGGTTTCGTTTAGTTTTGAATCTATAGTTGTGACGTTTATTATATTTCCGTTTTTATCATATTCGTAGCTCGTGATACTTCCATCATCATGGTTTACTGAGACAACACGCCCATTATCATCATATTCGTAGTCGTCAGCATAAACAATGCTCCCCAACGATATGACAACCATAAATACAATTGCAAATCCACATATTATTATCATTTTAATAGTATTTACTATCAAACTCCCTACTCCTTCTTTGCAATACTGTCTTCTTTCGAATTTATCACATTAACATCTCAATATGAATTCTTCTGTCATATATAGGTTTTTTATGTCAAAATTAGTAGATTTGTATATATGTTCATCAACTAGAAAGTGCGCCACACGCCAGCTTAATTTTGAGCCAGATATTTATATCTATACATCAAAAACAAGAAATTGTTGGACAAAATGTATGTTTTGCGTTACAATTTAGACACTTCTTATATTCTTATGTAAAAAAAATAATACAAAACGGGGTATTGAAATGAATATTGATGCAGTTAGATTGATGTCTGTACAACTTTATGAGTTCAAGAATGTGCGGTATGGAGAAGTAAAGTTTCCTAATTATGGGTGCCTAAATAGTAAAGCCGAAGCAAATTATTCTGACATCACAGGGGTTTATGGACAAAATGGATCTGGCAAAACTGCACTAATAGAAGCTCTAGATATTTCTAGGTTTGTATTATCTGGACAGAGCGTGAATTGGGAGTATTCGGGTATAATCTCTGACGATAGATTAACGCATATTTGTTTGACATTATTTATTGGAATTAATAATGGATATAAAGTTATATATGATTTTTACTTAAAAAAGAACAATGCCAAGAAAAGAATAGAGGTATACAAGGAGTCAATAACATATTGGACTAAAGGTTATGCATGGAAAAAAGATAGAAATATAGTTTTTACCAATCCTTTTTATGACGATGATTTTGTAGACATTAATACAGTAAATAAATTAAGCGTCAAATCAAATAATATGTCAAAGTATAATAATATTGCATTTTTGTCGTCTATGCAAACATTAGCTTTGTATTGTGCCGGTAAAAACCAAGCTGTGTTTTTTAATGACAAAATATTAAATGCACTTTCTGAGATAGATGATGAGGAAGCAAAAGATTTGAGAATTGTTTTAAATAGACTATTTCAATTTGCAATTTCCGAAATGCAAGTGATTAAAGTTAGTCAACTGGGGGCAATTATTGATAATAGTTTACTTCCGTTAAACATGTATCATAAAACAGACTCGTCAATCATACAAGGGTGTTTACCACTATTTATTAATGGGCAAGGTGAGATTCCTATTGACGCATATAATTTGTTTGCGCCTACAATTGAGGCGATTAATATCGCAATCAAGGCTGTTATTCCTAATCTTCAAATAAAACTAGAAACTGTAAATGAAATCATAAAAGAAGACGGAAAGAAATATATTCAACTAGATGTTTTTTCTGTTCGTGGAGAAAAGTGTTTTTTAATGAAATACGAATCCGAAGGCATAAAAAGGATAATTTCTATTCTTCATTATTTAGTTTCGGTTTATAATAATCCGGGTGTATGCCTTGTTGTTGATGAGCTTGATTCAGGAATATTCGAGTACTTATTAGGTGAACTGCTCGGTTTCTTAAAAGATGAAATGAAGGGACAATTGATTTTTACTTCTCACAATCTCAGAATTTTAGAAAAATTACATTCTAGGAATATTTATTGTTCAACTATCAATCCAGATAATAGATATATTGCCTTTACAGGTGTGGAGAACAATAATAATAAGAGAGATTACTATATAAGAACGCTGTCAATTGGAGGTCAAAAAGAAGAGCTTTATGATGATAAGGAGCTTCTGGCTATGGGATATGCATTCAGAAAAGCAGGAAGACTAAAGAAAGAATTACCTGAATTACATTTCTCTGATGAATTTGAAGCTAGGCTACATGCTGAAGAATCAGAGGAGGCTGATAATTAATGGCAAATACAAGAAAAACGATTCTTTTTATTGTAGAAGGTCATTCTGATAAAAAGGCTCTTGAATATATTATAAGAAAAATATATAGCAATTATAAAGGGATTGAGTTTAGAGTAACTGATGGAGATATATCTAGTAATGAAACAGTTACTATAGAAAATGTTGAAGATAAAATATACAGGATTATATTTGACTTCATGGAAGATAAGAAATTAAAGCGATCCAATATTTTTCAAGTAATTCAAATATTTGATACAGATGGAACATATATACCAGAGAATGCTATTATTTCAGGTGAAAACAAAAAGATAGAATATACTGAAACAAAAATTGTTTGCAAAGACGTCGAAAAAGTAAAGACTCGTAACATTCAAAAAAGTAATATAATGAATCATCTGCTTGGTCAAAATGAAATAAAAGGCTTTCCATATAAAATGTATTACATGTCGTGCAATTTAGATCACGCGTTATACAATCAGCAAAACTTGGATGATGCATTGAAGGGAGAGATGGCGGATAAGTTTTATGAGCGCTTTATAGGAAAAGAAGAAATGTTCATTGACTATCTTAAGACAGATGTTGTTAATGGTGTTCCAGATTCTTTTCTGGCGTCATGGCGTTTTATTAAAGAGGAACTACACTCGTTAGAGAGACACACGAATTTTCATATATTTTTTCAAGATAATCCACTCCCTGGAATATAAGGAGATATTATGGACCTGCCAAAACCTGGCAGGTCCTAAGATGCTATTTACAAGCTTTAGTATTTTGGACATTAGGTCTTTTAGGCTGATGTAATATACCCATACAAATAGGCGGCCATCTATGGCGAACATTGTCCACTTTAACCCTTGTAACTCTTTCAACTGCCTTTAATGCTTCAAGCTTTTTATCCATCCTCTTTCACCTCCTGTTTTAATAATTTGGATAATATTAATAATATAGCGCTAATTATTATTCCCATTTCCATATAGATAACCATTTTTATAGGAAATCTAATATAATTCATTATTATAATAACCATATCTAATAGAACAACAACCAACCGCGTCGATTCTTTTGTTGCACTATATTCCTCAGTGCTATAGTTCATATTTGGATGGTTAACAGCACCTATCAATAATAATGACACTGAGGCTAACGCCACTAAAATATTAAAAAGTCTAATTCCAAAATTTAGACTACCAATATAAATAACACATGCGTAAATAAGAATTGTTCCCACATAGCATTTTATAAAACTGTCAAAGTGAAATCCTCCACTTCTATTTCTTATTGTTATAAATGATACAAGAAAAAATAAAGTTGGTATAAAAGATTGAAAAACTAAAGAAAGAATAATAATACTACCAAACGAAACAAATGATTCTATATTACAAATTAGTGCATACTTATATTCATCAATTTCCTGAGCCCCAATTAGATTATAATAAACTAATGCATTCGAGAGTCTATCTGAAAAATAATCTATCATATAAATCAACCTTCCCATTTAGTTTTTACAGACACTAACACCTTGTCTGATAAAATTAAACACTTATGGCATAATCCGCTTTTTTTTGTCACATTTATATCAAAAAAGATCAACACCCTTACGGATGTTGATCTTATAGATAATGTTATTTAATTGTTATTATTGAGGAATCATTATAGATAAGTAAAACTGTTTTTCATCATTTTTTACGCTTATAATACCATCATTTCTATCTACAATTCTCTCCATGTTTTTTATACCAAAACCATGACTCTGATAATCAGATTTTGTAGTTAAATATTCATTATTCTTCTTTCTAACATTATTATATGTATTACTAACTGATATAATTAATTCATTCTCAACCAATACAATTTTAAGCTTTATTACCCTATCCTTACAATTCTGACACGCTTCTATTGCGTTATTTAAGCTATTAGCAAGCAAAATAACGAGATCATCTGAATCAATAGTCAATTTAGATAAATCATTAATAAAGAATATAAATGTAATATCTTTTTCTGTCGCTTCATGATACTTTGTATTAATCACTGCGTTTACTATTGCATTGTTTGTATCAATATAATCCGAATCATGTCGTACTTTATTAGTTACTTCGGACATATAGTTTTTCAATTCATATAAGTTATTATCACTTAGCAAAGTATTTATACACTCTAATTGATTATTATATTCGTGTGAAAGACTACGCTGACGATCTATATCATCTTTTATTCTTTCAAAGTATAATATTTGATTGTTTGCCTGAATATTTAATAATTCCTTTTCATTTATTATTTTTTGTTTATTGGTAATGTCAATTATATAATAGAAAACAAATATATCTATTCCAACTAATCCACACGCTATTACCCACAGAAATAGTTCTAGTTCATTATTAATAACCGCCTCAGAATTATATACAATTATTATTATTACAAGAACAGTAAATATCGGAAAAAACAAAAACTTTAACCAATCAGCATCACTTAATAGTATTATGTTTTTTCTATCAATTACTCTTTTAATAATTAACACTACAAGTAAAAGAATAGATTTAGATAAAATAACAATTATTGGCTGAATTACCTCTATATACTCCGCATAGTTTGGAACTATAGTTGAATAAATTGAGATGGATATATAATCAATAATCATAATAAGTCCAATATAAATTGCTGAAACCACAATATTCTTTATATACGATTGTTTATTAAAACACTTATGTATCAAGGATGAAACTAAAACTAATACTGCAAGTCTCAGCAATACATTATTATATAAACAAGAAGAAATAACAAACGAACATCCTGTCAACAAAAGTAGTCTAAATAGTTTTAAATATATGTTTTTTTCACATATAGATTCATACAATGAATCTACAAACAAGACAAAGCAATATGCTTCTATCAAAACAATCACTCCACCTTGTATATAATCTATCATTATAATTCTCCCTTAAGCTCTATATATTTTTGCTTTATTTCTTTATAATGTTTCTTTGATACACCTATTTTCGTATCATCTTTCATATAAATCATGTAATTCTTAATACAATCTATATATCTCCAATTAACTAAATAACTTTGTTGCGCACGAATAAAACCCTTATCAGAAAACATCTCATCATACGTTTTTAATGAAGCCCTTATTGTATATTCCTTATATCCATTCTCTATTATATGAAACACTAAATCATGTCCAATACTTTCAATATATGCAATTTTGTTCAGACAAATATTTTTTGAACATTCCCTAAAATCAAATTTATATAACTTAGTATCAACCTTCATCTTATCGAGTATAGCCGTCAAGCTTTCCTCTATAGCTTTAACAAAATGAGGATCATTTTTTAATATATACCTTGTTGTATCAACCGAGTACCCCTCAATACTATACTTTGCAAAAGCTGTTACAAGAACAATATAACTATCACTACAATACTTTCTGAGAAGCTTTGCAGTTTCTATCCCATTCATAGAACCCATCTCTATATCTAAGAACAGTATATTATACTGAGACATATTAATACCTAATTCTGATAGTTCTTCTCCTGAGCTATAACAATCAATTTCATACTCTATCTGTTTATTATCTAAACAGCCAGATATAATATTTTTTAGCTTTCTTACAAATACTCTTTCATCATCACATATTGCTATTTTTACCATATTACTCACCCAACTCATTCATAACCATATATGTCATCCAGATATAATGGTACTAAATTATTATCTTACCGATAAACATATTATCATATAGCCTTTTCTTTGAATAGTTTTCAAGTGAGATACAAATATAACAAAGTATGACTCATTTGAGTATTATTTTGTAGTTTATCACTCTTTATAGCACTATTTGTTTGTCAGTCCATTTATTATAATTAGACTATACTTATAGTTTTAAGGAGAGAATTCAATTGGAAATAACTATTGATGATATTATTAATCGTATCGACGAACTACTTGAATTCAATCGCTGGACACTTTATAAACTTGCTAAGGAAGCTAATATTTCTTATTCTACTCTTAGTAACATATATGCTAGACGAACCTTTCCTTCCATTCCTACTTTATATAGTATATGCAAAGGATTTAATATATCTCTTTCTGATTTTTTTAATTTTAAAGAAAACCCTCTTAGAGATTATGACTATGAAGAATTTGAACAAATATTAATAAACGATTATCGAAGCCTGTCTCAACGAAATAAAGATATTCTCAGAGCATACCTAGATGCTTTGATTAACTCATCAAAAAATCAATAACCTCATACATTCCTAGAATTTTAATTTTTTTGACAAATTCAAAAGCGTTGACATCTGATACTCTGTCAACGCTTTTATTAACTAATTATTTTTACATTTTTCTACTCATCTCCAAGATTGAACTTGTCATGAATAGCATTCATAGCTCTTTCAGTATTCTTCTCATTTATAAGAACAGTTACTCTGATTTCTGATGTAGAAATCATACGGATGTTGATGTTAGCATCATATAGAGCCTCGAACATCTTTGCAGCAACACCTGGGTGGCTCTGCATTCCGGCACCTACGATAGATACCTTAGCAACATTCTTATCTATATCAATCTCCTCAAACTCCATCAGATCATCGATAACCTTCTTAGCAAGATCTGCATCTTCATCTGTACATGTGAAGGAGATATCCTTCTTACCATGACGTCCGATTGACTGAAGTATCATATCGATATTTATATTATTCTGAGCCAGTGCATTAAAGAGCTTAAATGCGATACCTGGTTCATCCTTAAGGCCTACTACTGCAACTCTGGCTGCATCTGGATCAGCTGCAACACCACTTACTATCATCTTTTCCATTTTACTTCCCTCCCTTACGACGGTTCCTTCATTGGTATTCAGACTAGAACGTACTACTAATCGTACGCCATATTTCTTTGCAAGCTCTACTGAGCGGTTATGCAAAACTCCCGCCCCCAGTGTTGCAAGCTCTAACATCTCATCGTATGTTACCTTTTCAAGCTTACGAGCTGCAGGAACCTTTCTAGGATCTGCTGTATATACTCCATCTACGTCTGTATATATCTCACACTTATCTGCATGAAGCGCTGCTGCTATAGCAACTGCTGTTGTATCTGAGCCTCCACGACCAAGTGTTGTATAATCATCGTATTTGTTAACTCCCTGGAAACCAGTTACAATTACTATCTTGTGCTGCTCCAGCTCATTTCTGATACGTTCTGTATCAATTCTCTTAACTCTGGCATTACTGTAATTACTTGTTGTATGCATAGCAACCTGATATGCATTAAGTGACACAGCGGGAACTCCCATAGATGCCATTGCCATTGCCATGAGAGCGACTGACTGCTGCTCTCCTGTCGTAAGGATCATATCCATCTCACGCTTTGGAGGATTTGGGTTGATCTCCTTAGCCATGTCTATCAGAACGTCTGTATATTTACCCATCGCTGACAGAACTACGACAACATCATTTCCTTTTTTGTACTCTTCGATGCATCGATTTGCCACATTGAAAATGCGGTCTCTATTACCAACCGATGTTCCACCGAACTTCTTTACTACTAGCATGAATTATGCCTCCTGAATATATTTCCCCCCTAAGATTCCTCGGACCTTAGTCCTCAGAATGTAGTCTCTAACTTAAGCACTCACACGGATTCTGCTAACAACCTCAAGTCCAGCAGAAGCCGCCTTGAAATCAGAACCTGTCATAACGCCCGTGATAAATGCAGTCTCGTCTAGATCACTATCGATAAACTGAACATCTCCGAAAGCCTCTTTAACCTTATCCTTTGCATCAGCTCCCTTAATTCTTACAAAGTAAGGAGTCTTAAATGCATCTACACTTCCAAGCTGTCTCTTAGTATCACTCCAAAGAATGTCTGCCGTTTCTCCCTGACGCTTAACTGCATCAACGATATCAGAAACAACCGCACTAGCTGTTGGAAGAGAGCCAGCTCCCTTACCATAGAACATTACATCTCCGAGCATATCTCCGCGAAGAAGTATAGCATTAAATACATCTTTTACATTATAAAGAGGATTGTCGCTATAGATAACGAATGGTGCAACCATTGAATATACAACGCTTCCTTCTTTTCTAGCCATTCCGAGAAGCTTGATAGAAGCACCAATCTTCTTCATATAATCAAAATCAGCTGTTGTTATCTTCGTGATACCTTCTGTATAAATATCCTCAAAATCCACCTGCTTCTCATAGGCAAGTGATGAAAGAATTGCTATCTTACGACAAGCATCATAACCCTCGATATCAGCTTCTGGATTTCTCTCTGCATATCCGAGATCCTGAGCATCCTTCAGAACTGTATCGAAGTCAGCTCCCTCATCCTCCATCTTTGTGAGGATGTAGTTAGTAGTACCATTCATGATACCCTGTATCTCTTCTAAGTGATCAACTGTAAGACACTCAATGAGTGGACGAATAATAGGAATGCCGCCACCAACAGAAGCCTCAAAGAAGAAATTAACCTTGTTATCTGCAGCTATCTGCAGAAGCTCAGCACCGTGCTTAGCTACCAGCTCTTTATTAGAGGTACAAGCACTCTTACCGGCAAGAAGAGCTCTCTTAACAAATGTATAAGCAGGCTCTACTCCACCCATAACCTCAACTACAATATCAACGTCTTTATCTTCAATAATGGTATCAATATCATGAACCAACACTTCCTCTACAGGGTCGCCAGGAAAATCTCTCAGATCAAGCACATACTTAACCTTAACATCCTCTCCTGCACGGCGGGAAATGTGACTGTTATTGTCATTTATAATCTTATAAACTCCTGAACCAACAGTTCCATAACCAAGAATTGCGATGTTTTTCATACTACTTTTCCTCTCTAATACACGATTCTTTATTTTAAAAATGACATTTATTCATCCCCAGCAGCCTTCCATACTAGGTATGCATTAATAAATGAATCTATATCTCCATCCAGAACTCTATAAGCATCACCTGTTTCACAGGCGGTTCTGGAATCCTTAACTAATGTATATGGTTGCAGGAAATACGATCTGATGTGACTTCCGAAGCCATTCTCAAAGGTTTCACCCTTGATACCAGACATTTTTTCAGCATTTTCCTGTTCCTTCAGCAGATAGAGCTTAGACTTCAGCATCTTCATAGCCTGATCCTTATTCTGATGCTGGCTTCTCTCATTCTGGCACTGAACAACTATTCCTGTTGGAATATGTGTTATTCGTATGGCAGAGGAGGTCTTATTAATATGCTGACCACCCGCACCGCTGGCTCTATAGGTATCTATTCTGATATCGTCATCAGCAACCTCTATCTCTATTGCATCATCTATAACCGGCAGAACCTCTACCGCACAGAAAGAGGTCTGTCTTTTTCCATTAGCATTAAATGGAGATATTCGCACTAGTCTATGGACACCATGCTCTGATTTGAGGTAGCCATACGCATGATATCCACTAACCTGAAATGTCACGGTCTTTATTCCCGCTTCATCTCCGTCCAGAATATCTATAAGTGTAACCGTGAAGCCTTTTTTCTCAGCCCATCTGGTATACATCCTGTAAACCATGCTGGTCCAGTCACAGGCCTCTGTTCCACCTGTTCCTGCATTTATCTTAACTGTACAGTCATTCGCATCGAATTCACCCGATAGAAGAGTCTCGATTCGGAAGTCTTCAAACTTCTTCACAAATCCACGAAGCATTTCACCCGTTTCTGCTGTGAGGTCTTCGTCATTTTCTTCCTCTGCCATCTCTATCATCGTTTCGATATCATCGAATTCCTGTTTAATGGCATTATACTGTTCGAGCGTACCCTTAAGTCCCTTTATTTCCTTCATGGTCTGTCCAGATTTCTCTATATCATCCCAGAAATCAGGAGCTTCCATAGCCGCTTCCAGTTCTTTTATTCTATTCTCTTTTCCTTCTATATCAAGTGAAGCTTTTACTTCTTCAAGTGGCTTTTTATACTTCTGAAGCTCCAGCTTGTACTCATCTAATTCTAGCAAGATAACTACCTTTCTATCTTAGTAAGATCTTTTGTATCAAGCATGCTATGCTTCTGGTCCATCCCAACCACCAAGTGGTAAGTGGCAGTTCTTGTATTTCTTACCTGATCCACATGGACACAGGTCATTTCTTCCTATTTTCTTAGCCTTATTAACCTTAGGGCCCTGCTTAACGCTGTCATCCTTGTTAGTACCAGTAACCTTAGCTACCTGCTCTCTGACAGCCTCTTCCTTTGGCTTAGGAATGTAATGAGTCATGTTAAAGGCTACTCTCTCTTTGATAGTAGATATCATCTCATTAAACATTTCAAATCCAGCGAGCTTGTACTCTACAACAGGATCCTTACCAGCCATACCCTGAAGACCAATACCCTGACGGAGCTGCTCCATATCATCGATTTGCTCCATCCATTTCTCATCAACGGCCTGCATGATCATCTTACGCTCGAAATCCTGAAGCTGATTATCATCTTCATATACAGCCTTACAGAACTCCTCAAAGGCTTCCAGTACGCTATCCTGGATTCTAGTTCTGTAGTCAACAGAATTTCCACTAGCAAGTTCCTTCTCGGAAGGATTGAGGTCAATCAGCTTGCCTTCTCTCTGAGGTGGCATAACCTGTGCCAGCTCTTTCTTGACACTCTCGATATCCCACTCTTCAGGATCTATCTCATTTGAAATGAACTTATCAATATATTTACCAACAGTCTCTTTCAGCATGTCGCGAACAGTATCATGCATGTCCTCGCCATCCAGAACTCGACGTCTCTCTTCGTAAATGATCTCACGCTGCTCATTATTAACCTGGTCGAACTCCAGCAGACTCTTTCTTATTCCATAGTGGTTGGACTCGATTCTCTTCTGAGCTGTTTCAATACCACGTGAAACCATCTTATTTTCAATGATTTCTCCGCCTTCGCCACTAAGTCTCTTAAGGGTCTCCATGGTTCTCTCAACACCGAAGAGTCTGAGCAGATCATCCTCTAATGACAGATAGAACTTAGATTCTCCTGGATCTCCCTGACGACCTGAACGACCTCTTAACTGGTTATCTATACGACGAGACTCATGTCTCTCACTACCGATAACCTTAAGGCCACCAAGCTCTTTAACTATCTTAGCCTCTTCTTCAGATATCTTCTTAGCTTCAACGAGTGCTTCTTTTCTCTGTTCATCAGTTGCATATTCGAACTCTATGCCCTGATCCTTCAGTATATTTTCTGCCATCTTCTCAGGGTTACCACCGAGAACGATATCAGTACCACGTCCTGCCATGTTAGTAGCGATTGTAACCGCTCCAACACGTCCTGCCTGAGCAACTATTTCAGCTTCCTTGTCGTGGAACTTAGCATTCAGCACATTATGCTTAACACCCTTCTTCTTCAGCATCTTGCTGAGGGTCTCTGATACCTCAATATTTGCTGTACCAACCAGAACAGGCTGCTTTCTCTCATGCGCCTCAACTACTGACTTTATAATAGCATTATACTTATCTTCCTTAGTTGCATAGAGGCTGTCTTCCATATCATTTCTAGCAACAGGTCTATTAGGAGGAATAACTACAACGTCCATTCCATAGATTTCACGGAACTCTGTTTCCTCTGTCTGAGCTGTACCTGTCATACCAGCCTTCTTCTCATACTTGTTAAAGAAGTTCTGGAAGGTAATAGTAGCAAGAGTCTTATTCTCTCTATTAACCTTAACGCCTTCCTTAGCCTCCAGTGCCTGATGCAGACCATCACTGAATCTACGACCTGGCATAACACGGCCTGTGAACTCGTCAACTATAAGTACTTCATTATCCTTAACGATATAATCTTTATCTCTATGCATAAGAGCATGTGCTCTAACGGCCTGAAGCATACAATGGTACTCATCAATATGCTCTGGCTCTGTCAGATTAGTGATATCCAGATAATTCTCTATCTGTTTTACACCTTGCTCAGTAAATACTATGAAGTTATCCTTCTCATTTACGAGGTAATCTCCATCTTCCTCAACCTGCTCACCCATAATAGCCTGAGCCTTTGTTATCTCGGTTGAAGCAGTACCTCTCTTCATTCTCTTTGCGAGGTTATCGCATATCTTATAAAGCTCTGTAGGCTTTCCTCCACGTCCTGAAATAATAAGTGGGGTTCTAGCCTCATCTATCAGAATGGAGTCAATCTCGTCGATGATAGCATAGTGTAGTCCACGCTGTACCAGCTGATCCTTATAAGTAACCATGTTATCTCTCAGATAATCGAAACCAAGCTCGTTATTAGTAATATATGTGATATCAGCCTTATAAGCTGCCTGTCTCTCTTCCTTTTTGTAACTCTGAAGTACACAAGCAACCTTCAGTCCAAGGAACTCATGAACTCTTCCCATCCACTCTGAGTCACGGAGGGCCAGGTAGTCGTTAACTGTTACGATATGTACACCCTTTCCCTCAAGAGCATTCAGGTAAGCAGGCATAGTTGATACAAGAGTTTTACCTTCACCAGTTCTCATCTCTGCAAGACGTCCCATATGCAGGATAATACCACCGATAACCTGTACTCTGTATGGGCGCATTCCCAGAACTCTCCAAGCTGCCTCTCTAACAACCGCAAATGCATCTACTAAAATATCATCAAGAGTCTTTCCGTCTGCAAGTGCATCCTTAAACTCCTGTGTCTTTGCTTTAAGCATTTCATCTGTAAATGACTCATCGCTATACTTATCCTCAAGTGCTATTATGTCATTAACAGTCTTATCTATTTTCTTAAGCTCTCGGTCACTATAAGTACCGAACAATTTGTCCGCAAGGAACATAATCAATCCTACATATCTGATTCCTAGTCATTTCCCACGCTGTAGCATAGAAAACCATTTATCTACTATACCACCAAACCCTTATTCTATCAAGCAAAAACAAAGGGAAGCCGAAGGTTTTCTCCGACTTCCCCATAAGATTTATCGTAGTTTTATATTTTTTAGAACTCTGGCTCTATAAGTCCGTATGTATTACCTTTTCTCTTATATACTACATTAACCTCATTGGTCTCTGCATTACGGAATACATAGAAGCTATGTCCCAGGAGTTCCATCTGTACACATGCATCTTCAGGATACATTGGCTTAACAGCGAATCTCTTGCTTCTGATTATCTGAATCTCATCATAATCTTCCTCTTCTTCTTCCTCAAGGAATCTGTCCTGGAAGTATGCTGCATCCTGACTCTGATCTATGATCTTTTTCTTATATCTAACAACCTGACGCTCTATTATTTCAGCAACCATATCGATAGATACATACATATCGTCACTAACCTGCTCAGCTCTGATAATATGTCCCTTCATAGGGATTGTAACCTCTATCTTCTGTCTCTCCTTTTCTACAGATAGAGTAACCTGCGCATTTGCATCCTCGGCGAAGAACTTTTCAAGTCTTCCAAGCTTGTCATAAATAGCTGACTTAAGTCCCTCTGTTACATCAATATTCTTTCCACTGATCATATAGTTCATAATTTTAGTCTCCTTCTCTCTAGAAATACATGCCTTCCGAAAAACCCCCTTTCCGGATACATGTTTAAATGAATTATATCATAATATATCACTTCATTCAATCAAAGTTACATCCACAAAAGTGGTTAAATGACTCAAAATTTTAATAAATTTGTAAAAGTTTGTTAGAAATCACGAAATTTATTTTTTTTATAACTCCCAAAAAAGCAGATTATGTCCACTATTTTCATGTTGACAATGTGGATAACTTTGTTAATAACACGATTTCAGTGCGTTTGTGGGCTTAGTTATCAACACGCAAAATAATAGTCTTATGTTAATTATGGTCAACCGACATCACCTTCTATTGTGCAACTTGCACAATTACCCGCTAGTTTAGCGTATAAATAACAAAAATCCCCGGAATTTTACTTCCGGGGACTGTTTATAACTAAATTGTTACAGATTACTGTCCGATAACTCTGACAGCCTTAACAGGTGTTCTGTAGTCATATGAAGATGTCTTGATACCATCTCTAGAGTTAGATGCGTGTACAATTGTACCATTACCTTCATAGATAGCTACGTGACCGATATCTCCACCATTACTATAGAAGAGAAGGTCTCCTGCCTGAATATCTGAAAGGCTAACCTCTGTACCTGCTCCAGACTGCTGAGCTGCTGTACGAGGAAGTGAATAACCATAATTAGCATATACTGACTGAACGAAACCTGAACAGTCTGCACCGTTTGTAAGTGAAGTACCACCCCACTTATAAGAGTTACCAACGAACTGATTAGCATAATTTACAAGATCTGATCCACCTGAACCAGCTGGAGCTGCATATGTAGGAGCTGGAGCTGCTGCTGCAGTTCCACCGCCGCCACCGCCACCAGTTGTCTGTGTAGCAGTATATGTAGCCTGTCTTCTTGTTCCGCCGCCACCCTGTGGTGCAGCTGCCTGCTGCTGAAGTGCAGCCTGCTGAGCCAGATACTCGAGCCAAGCTCTGTCTGCCTCTTCCTTAGCTATTCTGTCCATCTCTGCCTGCTCTTCTACTGAGATAGCTCTTGGATTATTGAAAGATACATCTATATATTCACTCTTTACAAATCCACGTATATCATCATCAACGGCGATTTCTGTCCATTCATCACCCTGACTATATACATAATACTCTTCACCCTCAGGTATAAGAGTTAAGCATTCGCTGTTCTCGTCCTTTTCTGCTCTAACCTTAAGTGTAGCTGTATTAACAACACCGCTTCTTACGATACCGTTATCAAGGCACCACTGACCTGCGTCATCACCATAAGCAAGATACTCATTTGCGATATATCCTACGCAAGTACCAGATTCGATAAGTGACCACTCATCACCAACTTCATCTACAAGACATACACCACCTCTATCAAGAGCACCGATAACCTCAGCGTCTGTACTAGAAGCAACTCTGATATTAACCTTGCCTTCAGTTGTTGCTACAGCTCTATCCTGGAACTGTGGAAAGATTTCCGCATTTGTGAGTGAAGCTGTCTTTGCCTGAAGATCAACCTCAGGTTCAGCATCTGTTGCTGTTGGTTCAGCATATACATCAGCCATAGTAACACTGCCATCTGTAAGATCAGATACAGGATCCTCGGCTCCATTTCCTTCCAAATATTCTCCTACTTTTACAGAGATTCCCACGTTAGATGAGTCATAATCCTGTCCAGCTTGTACATCAGAACGTACTCCGACAACTGTCAGAAGCATTCCTGCAGCTAGGCAAGCAGCTAAAACTCTCTTAGTTGGTTTATACATTATGTAACCTCCTATAATCACATACGCCACAATATCTTGTGGTTTGTTACATTTTTTTTACATTCTTAATCGATTTGTTACGAAATTGTTACAGGTAAATAATACCATCAACACCTTTTCTTGTCAACACAAAAACGTTATAGTATCGAAACACAAAACGCTCTAGGATCGAAACATAAACTATACAGGATTGAAATAAAGTATGTTTTATGCTACTCTTTCCATGTTAGTGTTTTCAAGCTTTTCGGTAGTATACTACTGCCATCCCTGAAAAGCAATACTGATTATATGGCAATAATATCAACTATATTATTGTACCAAAACATTACATCAAATAAGCATACAAAAATCTACATTATTATATAGGAAGAAACTCATGAAAAAACACTTAGGACTTACAACCTTTTTGTCCGTAGCAGCATGTAAAATAACGAGAAATGCTCTCAGACTTGGGCACCGTGGAGGAACAACTCTCCCAGGCCGTGCCGCAATGGTTTTTGATAAAAGAATCCTTGAGGTAGTCTCTAGGGATATGGAGATTATCGTTGTAACCGGAACAAATGGCAAAACTACCACCTGCAGCATGCTAAGAAACGCCCTTCAGGAAAGTGGAATTGAGCCTTTATCAAATATATCTGGAGCGAATCTCCTTACTGGTGTTACCGCTGAGTTCACCTCTAACGCTACTCTAAGTGGCCGTCCAAAGAAAAAATACGCAATAATCGAATGTGACGAGGGCGCTCTTAAGAAGGTCGTCCCTCTTATAAAGCCAAAGGTTATAGTAGTTACTAATCTTTTCAGAGATCAGCTCGATAGATACGGTGAAGTAATGCATACTCTTGAAGAGATAAGACGCGGAGTCAGTCTGGTTCCAGATTCTACTCTTTGTTTAAATGCAGACTGCTCTCTTACATCCTCTCTTGCAAAGGATGTTCCTAACAAGGTCTACTATTACGGAATAGGAAAGACCGCCGTTACAAGTGACGCACAGGCAGATGAGCTGTCTGATGCAAAATACTGTATCAACTGCGGAACCGAATATAAGTATGAATATCATACTTATGCACATTTAGGAGGTTTCTACTGTCCTAATTGTGGCTATAAGAGAATGACGCCAGACCTTGAAATCGAGTCTATAAACATTTCTGCTAAGGGAAGCGATATAAAAGCACATTTCAAAGCTGATGATAATATAGAAGAAATCCATATCGGACTTCCAGCTTTATACAATGTATATAATGCTATTGCAGCTATCGGAGCATACGAGGCCGCCAGCTGGAACAAAGCAGCTATTACAAGTTCGCTCGCTAATGTAAGTTCCAGCTTCGGACGAATGGAAACCTTTACATATAATAATGTAGATATTCAGATGATTTTGGTTAAGAATCCGGCAGGATGTAATCAGTCACTTAGCTATCTATCCTCTCTTGGAGAAGACTATATCGCAGTATTCTGCCTGAATGATAAGACTGCAGATGGTCACGACATATCCTGGATCTGGGATGCAGAGCACGAAAAGGTTGCCCATGATCCTCATTGCAAGCACATTTACGTTTCAGGAACAAGAGCTACTGATATGCAGGTACGTCTCAAGTATGCAGACGCTGCTGAGGATCATATAACACTTATTGAAGATAATAATAAACTGCTTGAACAAATGACTAGTCATAATTTACCAGTATTTATCTTGCCTAATTACACCTCCATGCTCGCTCTCAGAGCTGTAGTAGGTGCCGCAACTGGCAAGAAAGAATTTTGGAAGGATCAGAAAGCATAATGGCAGACAGAAGTATTCGAATAGCTCATATGTTTCCAGAGGTACTAAACCTCTACGGAGACAGAGGAAATATAATATGTCTTAAGAAGCGCCTAGAGTGGAGAGGAATCGGCTGCGATGTAACCGAAGTAAAGCTCGGTGATCAGCTGAGTCTCAGCGATTTCGACCTTTTCTTCATCGGTGGAGGCCAGGACTTCGAGCAGGAGGTACTCCTCAGCGACCTGAAGGCCGGCAAAGGTGATAATATCAAAGCCGCTATCGAGGATGGCAAGACCTTCCTCTGCATCTGCGGTGGCTACCAGATGATGGGACACTACTACGAAACAAAGGAAGGCGAGAAAATGCAGTTCCTTGGTGCAGTTGATTTCCATACTATTGGTGGCGACGTAAGAATGATAGGTAATTACGCCTTTCACTGTCCACCGGAAGCTGGTGACACTGATATAGTAGGCTTCGAGAACCACAGCGGCCGCACTTATTTGGGAGAGGACACAAATCCTCTCGGACGAATTCTAAGCGGTTTTGGAAATAATGGTGAAGATAAAACTGAGGGTATACATTATAAGAATGTATATGGTTCGTATAGTCATGGACCTATTCTACCTAAGAACCCTAAGTTCGCTGATCATCTGATAAGTGTTACCCTTAAGAATAAATACGGAAATGGCGACATCGCGCCATTACCAGACACATATGAAAATGCCGCTCACGACCACATACTAGAAAAGGTCCTCAGCGGTAATATGAGTGGAGACTAAGAATGAACATAGAAACCAGACTTTTCTCCGATGACGATAAGGATATAGAGGCCGCCGCCGAGATACTTAGGAAGGGCGGTTTGGTAGCATTTCCAACGGAAACCGTATATGGACTTGGCGGAAATGCCCTTTCATCCACGTCATCCGAACATATATATAGTGCAAAGGGAAGACCTTCCGACAACCCACTGATAGTTCATATTGCAGATACCGCTTCTGTCTACGAACTAGCCACGGAGGTTCCGGAAACCGCCAAAGTACTTATGGAAGCCTTTTGGCCAGGTCCACTGACCATAATCCTTCCTAAAAAAGAAATAGTTCCTGATACTACAACTGGAGGACTGGCTACAGTTGCTATAAGAATGCCTTCGCATCCTGCAGCGCTGAAGCTAATAAAGATGAGCGGGGTCTATATTGCCGCCCCATCTGCTAATACCTCCGGACGTCCATCTCCAACCACTGCCCAGCATGTTATGGAGGACCTAAACGGCAGGATTGAAGCAGTTATCGATGGCGGTCCTGTAGGAATCGGAATAGAATCAACAATTGTCGACTTAACCGGGGATAAACCTACTATTCTTAGACCTGGATATATAACTAAAAAAATGCTCGAGGAACTGATTGGTGAAGTCGAGATAGATCCAACTCTGATTCGACCAGATCCAAATATCAGACCAAAAGCACCAGGAATGAAATATACACACTATTCTCCTTCCGGAGAACTATCCATAGTTGAGAAGAATTCAGACTCTGATAACAAAGAGGATAATACGTTCGATTCAGATACAGCAGTAGCTGATAAAATAAACGAACTATATAATAAGAGAAAATCCGAAGGTTATATAGTTAAAATATTAGTTCCACAGGAACACGCTCACCTATATAATACTGAGGACGTAATAATAGTTGGAAGTGTAACTGATGGAATAACTGTTGCCGCAAGACTTTATAGTGCGCTTAGAGAATGTGACGATATGGACGCCGCCTATATCTATAGCGAAAGCTTCATGGACTATGAACTCGGAGGAGCTATAATGAATCGTCTACTCAAGGCAGCAGGACACAGAGTAATATATGTATAACAAATACGGAGGCAAAATTATGAAGGTTATTATCGGAAGCGATCACGGTGGATACGCACTTAAACAGGAAATAATAGAGCATCTGAAGTCACGCGGCTTCGAGGTTACAGATGTCGGAACTCATAGTGAAGAGTCCTGTGATTACCCAACATACGCAAAGCCAGTAGCTGAGGCTATTCAGAAGGGAGAGGCTGAGCTCGGAATACTTGTATGCGGAACAGGAATCGGAATGTCAATGGCCGCTAATAAAGAAAAAGGTATCAGAGCAGCACTGTGCCATGATACTTTTTCTGCAAAAGCTACTCGCGAGCATAACGATGCAAACATCCTATGCATGGGAGCTAGAGTTGTAGGGCCTGGACTTGCCCTTATGATAGTAGATACCTTCCTCGATACACCTTTCTCAAATGACGAAAGACATATCAGAAGAATAAGTATGTATTCATAAACTTAAAGTTCTGCCAGAGATTGCATAGCATTATCCTTAATAATAAGCTCATAATGCTCTTCAACATAGAATCTGGCAGCGTAGCTAACATTTCCGAACTTACCAAATTCTCTGAGATGTCGGCTAACCATATCGAATTCCTCTTCGGAATTCCTATTTCTTGTGAAGACAAGATAATATAGACCATCTTCTGGATTTTTATAAAGTGAATTGTCACTATCATAGAAATTCTCAGATAGTTTAGCTGCAACAATCAGTCTGTCTATACTCTCGAAGGAGCAAACTCCATAGAGAGGGGCAGGCTGTTTTTCTTCCGGCGCAGCCTTCTCTTTTTCTTTCACTTCGGGTTGAGGAGCCTTTTCCTGCTCTCCAAAATCATTTTCTTCTACTAAATGTCTGACGCCGTCACGCAATCTCTTCATCAGCTCATATCTAGGGTCGAGATTCTCACCCTCCCCCAGCTTAGTTACCACAAAAACAAGATAGTCCTGATTTATCTGCATAGCTTCCACAACAATAGAAGCATCATTTGTTTCAAAATCATAATCATCCCTGGCTACATCCATTAGTTCTCTAAGAAGCTCTTCGGCCTTCTCAGAACGGTTGCCCAGTAAATCATTTATAGTCAGATCATATTTTTCCAGATCATGCTTACCCAGTGTAATACTTATTTGATTGTCATTAATTTTTTCAATCTTCATAGTTGTTACCCAAAACTTTCTGTTGCGGTATTAAAACCTTTTTGATATTATAACCTTGAACATCGCACTAGTCCATAGTTTATTTTAGCCCGAGTGGCATATTCCCGTATAATAAAGCTATTGGACAACTGGTTTAGCCAAAGGTTTAGGGGTAAAACATCACAGATACATCCTTTTGGCCAGGTGAGCTAAACCGAAAAATAAATTATACAGTATATATGGCATGACGAACAATTTGCCGGCTGATTCCCCTAAAATCAGCCGGTTTTCTTATTGGGTTTTATACATGTAAATTAGTTTCTTATGAACAAAAAAAGACCATCCTTTATAGGATGGCCTCTTTATACTCTTTAGCTATTAGCCTTCTGTGATAGCTTCAACTGGGCAGTTACCTGCACAAGCTCCACATGAGATGCATGAATCAGCATCGATAACGAACTGTCCATCTCCCTCTGAGATAGCTCCAACAGGGCAGTTACCTGCACATGTTCCGCATGATATACATGAATCACCTATAACAAATGCCATAGTAGTATCCTCCTTAAAAAAAATAATTAATCGATTACTATGGCGAGTATACTACACAGCCGTTCAGTTAGCCAACATTAATCTTTGTTTATAGATTAAATTTAATCCACGTCTATTTCTACTGCTACAGCGTAAATATCTCTCTTACTGACCCCTCTATCCTGCGCCACCTTTTTGACTGCATCCTTCTTGGAAATGCCCTCATCCATATATTTTCTTATATGTTCCTCAATTGATAGACTTTCCCAAACCGCTCTCTTCTCAGATTCTATAGCTTCATCACTCAGCCCTTCGATAACGAGCACATACTCTCCTCGAGGTTCGGCCTCTGTATTCCTATAGATACTTAGCTGTTCACCGATAGTTGTCTTCACAAAGCTTTCATGCTTCTTAGTAAGCTCCTTACAAACAGTAATTCCTCTATCTTCTCCTAGGGTTTCTCCCAAAATCTCTAGAGTTTTCACCAGTCTATGAGGTGCCTCATATAAAACTATAGTTCTTCTCTCCTTTGCGAGATCCTCTAGCACAGAAGCACATTCCTTCTTATCCTGTGGTAGAAAGGCTTCAAACGCAAATCTTCTAGTCTTCTGTCCTGACGCCACTAGCGCATTTACCGCAGCGACGGCCCCTGGCACAGGAACAACCGTTATCCCTCTCTCGTAGCACATTTCTACAAGTACTTCACCTGGATCAGATATTCCAGGAGTTCCAGCATCCGTTATCAGTGCAATATCTAAGCCTTCCTCCAACTTGCCAACCAGTTCTTCGCCTTTATCATATCTATTGAACTCATGGTAGCTGGTCATATGAGTCTTAATTTCAAAATGATTCAGAAGCTTGATACTATTTCTAGTATCCTCGGCCGCAATTAAGTCGACCTCCTTAAGGAGGCGTACTGCGCGAAAGGTCATATCTTCAAGATTTCCAATTGGCGTTGCAACCAAATATAATGTTCCGGCCATACTATTACCCTTCTTTTCCTACTACCAAACTATCCTATATATTACTTTCTGATTCCTTGCCATAATATTTGAGCAATTCCTCAGTATAATTTCCTTCCTCGTCATATACGTTAAGTGTCGGAAGCATCCTGCACTCACGACCTGCTTCCTTAACGCCCTCTATCAGAACAAGGTTTGGCTCCTTGTTCGCGCGAGGCTGAACCAACTGCATTCTTTTAGGTTCCAGACGATATTTCACCATAAGCTCCATTATTTCAGGAAGTCTTGTAGGTCTATGAACCATTGCAAATGTCCCACTGGTCTTTAGCAGATAAGATGCTGCCTGCACTACATCCTCAAGAGTCGCACACACTTCATGTCTTGCGATAACAACTGTATCCTTTGTATTCTTGAGTCCTGAACTCTCCTTCATATAGGGAGGATTTGAAGTAACTGCTCCAAACTGACCCGGCTTAAATATATCCCTAATATTCCTAAGGTCCCCCTCAACTATATGACATTTATCTTCTACTGAGTTTAGCTTCACACTTCTCTCAGCCATATCTACCATTTCAGGTTGGATTTCCAGCCCTGTCCAGCTACGTCCCTTGGATTTAGCCGCAAGGAGCAGCGGAACTATTCCTGTTCCAGTCCCCAGATCCAGCACATCCGCCTTCGGACTAATATTCGCAAAGTTCGCGAGGAGCACAGCATCCATACCAAAACAGAAACAAAATGGGTTCTGTATAATACGGAACCCATTTATTTCCAAATCATCTATTCTCTCATTTTCTTTTAGTAGAACATCAGTCATCGTTCAGCTTGGATCTGCCTTCCTCTTTTTCTAATGCCTCAAGAGCCTCCAGCTCCTTATCCTCTTTATCTGGATGTGCAGGCTTTTTCTTCTTACGAGGTTTAAACTTAAGGTCTTCCACCTTATGTTCCTCAGCAGTCTTGTTGCCTTCTTCATCCGTAACAATGATACGAACTGTCTGTCTCATTACATTTACAGAATCAACCTTACCAACAACGCCTTCAGCAGTTGTAGCATTATCGCCAACACCTGGCATCTTTGAATTCAGATATTCATAAGCCTCCTGCTCATGCTTCAGACAACACATAAGTCTTCCACATACGCCAGAGATTTTTGTTGGATTAAGGGAAAGATTCTGTTCCTTCGCCATCTTAATAGAAACGGGAATGAACTCTGATAGATAGCTATTACAGCACAGCTCTCTTCCGCACATTCCTATACCACCAGATATCTTTGCTTCATCTCTTACGCCTATCTGACGAAGCTCTATTCTAGTCTTGAAAACAGACGCCAGATCTCTAACAAGCTCACGGAAATCCACTCTTCCATCTGCTGTAAAGTAGAAGAGCACCTTGCTACCATCAAATGTATACTCCGCGGAAATAAGCTTCATTTCCAGCTTGTGCTCTTTGATCTTCTTAATACAGGTATGATAAGCTTCCTTGGACTTACGTTCATTATCTGCATATTTAGCTCTATCCTCATCATTTGCCAGTCTGATAATTGGCTTCAGTCCAGTTATTCTCTTAGGATCATCTATCTTGCGTCTTCCCAGAACGCATTTACCGAACTCAACTCCTCGAGCTGTCTCAACTATTACATCTGTTCCAACGTTCACTAGATAATCCAGTGGATCAAAAAAGTATATCTTGCCATTAGATCTAAATCTAACGCCTATTACTTCCTTCATAAACTCCAGTTACTCCTTTATTAGTCTTGAGACTTAGTCATACTCCTTCAGAGTAATGATGAGAAGTCTCATTATGTCTTCCATCTTAGCCTTGGCATTTATTCTTTCCTTTGCCGCAGCGATAGCCTTCTCCTTATCGTCCAGCTCATTGAACGATAGATATTTGGCCTGGTCTCGGATTACACTGTACTGCTCCTTGAACATTATCTTGTCAGGATTTCCAGTAACCTTGAGAACCAGAATATCTCTATACCACATCATCATAAGATCCATATAGTCATCCATGGAAAGCTTAAATCTCTCTATATCAGATACAGATTTAGCGAGGTCCTCAACATCCATATCAGGAATATGTGTAAGCACATTTACAACAGACTCAACTATATGTACATACTCATCATTTCCTGCAAGCTTAATTGCCTTACCGAGATTACCCTGTGCAAAATCCAGACAAAAATATGCCTTATCCAAAGTGAGTCCCATTTCTTTTGTAAGGTAATCAAGTATATCCCTTTCTCTTACCGGCTTGATATTTAAAACGATTGAACGGGATATAACCGTAGGCAGAAGCTTTTCGATATTTGATGTAAGAAGGATCAATACACCATACTCAGGCGGCTCCTCAATAGTCTTTAAAAGTGCATTTTGAGCCTCAACCGTCATAAGCTCTGATTCTTCAATTATATATATCTTATATCTGCTCTTATATGGTTTAATATCTATGGTATTTATAACCTGCTGTCTGATATCATTAACTGATATAACCGACTTTTCATGTGTAACAAATATTATGTCAGGGTGATTTCCGGACTCAGCCTGCTTACAGGACTGACATTTCTCACAAGGATCAACCTTGCCCTCCTCACACTGAAGGGTCTTGGAAAAAGCCTTTGCAAGTGCTTTCTTACCACTTCCGACTTCACCGCTTATAACATAAGCGTGAGAAACCTTGTCCATCTCTATGCTGCTCTTAAAATGTTTAATTATG